>RFHM01000335.1 GCA_003696865.1 Acidobacteriota bacterium
AGAGAGCGCATATGCACATCACACCTGCTGTGATTGCCGAAGTGGAGAGAAAATACGGCCATCCCCGAGAGATCTCTCTCGACTTCGAGATGCAGGAACGCGAATTCCGACTGCTCGAGCGGGCGCGGAGCGGTGGGCGCGTTCACGACGTCACGCTGTTCATCTTCAAAGGAGTCGCCCATGGCGCGCGCTCGAGCCACATCGCGGGAATGAAAAGAGCGCGTCGGTCGTCCGCCATCGGTCGTCGGTCATCTCTTTTCGAGGGAGTCCACATCGCCGTCATTCGCAAGCACGCCTATCCACCGGGCATCTTTCGTCCACCCAGTGGCGGCATTCATCCCGGCGAATCGTTCGAAGCGGGCGCACGACGAGAGGCGTACGAGGAGACCGGGCTGCACATCGAGCTGCATCGCTATCTGCTTCGCGCTCGCGTCTCGTTCGTCTGGCGGGGAGAGCGAGCCGATTGGACCTCTCACGTCTTCGCGGCTCATCACCTCGGCGGTGACATCCATCCGGTGGATCGCGGCGAAATCGCGGAAGCCTTTTGGGTGTCGGTGGATGAGCTGAAGGCCTCGACCGCCCGCTTGCGAGCGACGCCTCTCGGGGGATTACATTACCGGGCAGCGCTGAACGAGCAGGTGCTGTCGCTCTATGAAAAGGGATGTGAAGATGCGTAACGTTTCCGTCGCATGGAGGAGGTGAATGCTCGAGAACGGAGTCACCATCCTCTCGGGATCATTCGAAGACGATCAACGGACGAGGAGATCCCATGCGCATCTATACCGCTGAACAAACGGCCCAATGTCTCCCCTATGTCGAACTCGCTCGATCGCTGGCATCGATGCTTCGGACGGAGCGCGCAGGCGCGGCACGCGCTCCCCGGCGGATGGTCGTCCCGCTGGGGGGAGAAAACGCTCTACTGCTCATGCCGGCGACCGATGATCGATTGGCGGTGACCAAGCTCGTGACGGTACATCCGGGCAATCCCGATCGCGGGCTTCCCACCATCCAAGCAGAACTGCTGGTGATCGACGCGGCGACGGGCGAACGACTCGGCCTCCTGGACGGTCAAACGGTCACGGCGCGGCGCACGGCGGCACTGTCGTTGTTGGCCGCTCAACATCTGGCTCCTCGACCGGCAGGGCCGATGTTGATCATCGGAGCCGGCGCGCAAGCCCGCGCCCACTTGGAAGCATTTCGTGAGGGACTCCGGGTCGCGGAGGCGTACATCGCCTCGCGAACGCCAATGCGAGCCGAAGCGCTCGCCGAATACGGTCAATGCCTTGGCGTCAGAACTCGGGTCGTGGACCATCCAACAGAGATCCTCGATCAGGTCACCGTGATCATCACAGCTACGACGAGTTCGACGCCCGTTCTTCCCGAAACCGTCCGTCAGGATGCCTTCATCGCCGCCGTGGGCGCTTTTCGCCTGGATATGGCCGAATTGCCCGCCGCCCTCATTCATCGCGCCCGCCTCTACGTCGACACGCTCGATGGAGCCAGAGCCGAAGCCGGTGATCTCATTCAGGCGAACGTCGACTGGCGCCGCGTGACATCGCTCGGGGAAGCACTGGATGAACCGCGGCCACTCCAAGGACTGGTCGTGTTCAAAAGCGTCGGACATGCTCTCTGGGACCTGGCCGCCGCGCGATTGGTTTTCGGAACATGACCGAACCATCACGATGCGGGGAGCTGGACGAAGGTGACCGCGTCCTTCAAAAAGTTCGGCACCACCAACCAATTCCGCTCTCTATCCACAGTGAGGTCCGCTGGCGAGCGCATGCGGGCGATGACCGATGAACTGAAGCTCGGTTCCAAACGGAAGATGCGACCACGAACGAAGTCGCTGATATAGAGGTTTCCGGCGGCATCGAAAGAGAGCCCATCGCCGGCGCCGAACCGGCGAGCGATGACCTCAGCCGATGATCCATCGGAAGCGATGGCTACGAGATTCCCATTCCGTAAATCAATGACGAGCAAACTCCCCGGCGCGCCACTGATGCTCCCCTCCTCATCCACGATGACGCCATTGGGCATCCGGAGAGGATTCGCGGGTCCGGCGTCCAAAAAAAGCACCACTTCTCCATCCATGTTGGCCTTAAAAATGACGCCTCGATTGGTATCCGAGATGAACAGATTCCCCTCTCCATCGGCGGCCATGTCGTTCAACATCCCGGTGCCTCCGGGAAAACTGGTCGGTGACAGGAAGACGTGCTTCTCGCCGGCCATCTCACCCGTCGTCTCGATCTGCCACACCTTGTCATCGTCGACGACGAATAGCCGGGTTCCCACAAACACGGTGCCGGTGGGATCATCGAGCCCGGTGGCGACATCCGTCACGGTGACCGTCCCACTAAAGGGATTTCCCGAAATGGCTTTGATGCTCCCATCCTCGGGCACACCGTTGCCCCCGATGTTGGAAACGTAATATCGACCATCGGGACCGACGGCCACGCTCTCCGGCGTCTCAAATCCGGGAACCTCGATCGTATCGAGTTGAACGATGGGCGTCGCGCGAGCTGCGCCGAGAATCACAACGAGAACAACGAGTGCCAGTGACACGCGGTCACGTCGTCTCATGTCGTCTGGTTGTCGTATGCGCATGGTCTTCGTGCCTCCATGGGTTGTGGCTCATGCGGCCTTTTTCGTCGAGCCCCAAGCCCCCCTTTTTGAATCGAGCATAGATAGTGACCGTCGAATTGTACGCGCCGGTTTGGAGCCAAGGCAAGCGAGGCCCTTATCTGTGCGATGGAAAGAGGACGGCGCACCTCCCACCCCTCTGAAGAGGATCGGGAGGGGGCGGACGGCTCTCTCCGCTCCCAAGCACGTCCCGGGTTCCCACGTCCACTCCTTCCCTCGTCCGGGTCGACGCCCAACGATTCTTTGCTACAATAGTGCGCACCCCCATCGAGCATTCGCCGTCCGGCGAAGAAGGCGGTGGACGGATGATCATGCTCGGTGCCGGAGCGGTGGGGGCGAGAGAGATGAACATGCGCCCGACGAATGATTCGAATGTGGCTCTCAAATTCCTGGCTTCCGCCGTGGTCGGCATCGGCTTTTTTCTCTGGCCCATTCGATTCGGCGGGCAAACGACGGTGATGTTTGACATCCTGGTCAAGTTCGTCACCGGTCGCTATCCTCAACTCGTCGCCCCCTACTGCTTCGGGCTCATCCTGGTGGGCGCTCTGGCTACGATATTGAGCGGGAAGATCCATATCGGTCTGCTGAGGAGATTCCTCGCCTCCTATGAGAGCTCGCTCCCGTTCTCCATCTTGCGCGTCATCGGCCTCCTGGTGGCGGCGATGATCTATTTTCGCATGGGCCCGACCGCCATCTTCACGCCCAGCATATCTCATCTGATGTGGGAGACGCTCACCTTCTCCGTCGGCGTCATCATCCCACTGGGAGCCATTTTCCTGAACATTTTCATCAGCTATGGGTGTCTGGAATTCGTCGGCACGCTCATGCGTCCCCTCATGCGCCCGCTGTTTCGGCTTCCCGGCCGGGCCGCGCTGGATGCGCTCACCTCCTGGTTGGGGAGCTACTCCATTGGCCTCTATATGACGCGGAGGCTCTTCGAGCAGGGGTATTACAATCGGCGCGAAGCATACACGATCGCCACCTGCTTCTCCACGGTCAGCATTGGATTCGTGGCCGTGGTCGCGGCCACATTGGATGTGTTGCGCTTCTTTCCCCTCCTCTTCCTCACCTACTTCTTCGCCGTCTACGCCTTGGCCGCCGTATTGACGCGCGGTTGGCCCATCGCGCACGTCCCGGAAACCTACCTCGTCGAGCCGCACCCCGAGGAAGACGTGCAAGGGACCCCCGGCGAGTATTGGCGATGGGCCTGGGAACGCGCATTGAACAGGGCGGCCAGCGCTCCCGGATGGGCGACGGTCGCTCGTATCGGTTTTCTGGATGGCCTGAAGTTAGCCTCGACCATCTTGGGGACGATCCTCTCCATTGGCACCTCCGCCTTACTGGTGGCCGAACACACCCCGGTATTCTCCATTCTGGGTGCCCCCTTCATTCCCCTCCTCGAATGGTTTGGATTTCCCTCCGTTGAGAGGCTGGCTTCGGCAACCGTTGCCGGCATCACCGAGATGTACATCCCGGCACTGCTCCTGAGAGGCGCTCCGCTGCCCGCCCGCTTTTTCATCGCCGTCCTCTCCATCTCCCAACTCATCTTCTTCTCCTCGGTCGGTCCGATGATCCTGGACATGTTCAAAGACATCCCGGTGCGGTTTTATGAGCTGGTGGCTCTCTTCTTCATCCGCACACTCCTGCTGATTCCTCCGCTGGCCGCTCTGACCATGCTCCTGACCCACATAGGGTGGTTGTGAGGGAGGTCGAGGTCGAAAAGCGGATGCCCGAGTGGACGAGTCTCTCCTGCGAGCGAGTCTTCGCTTCCCGCCACCAGATTCCGCTGCGGAGAGAAACACTGCGATTCCCAGAGTCGCGTTCTGGATGTCCGGAAATCGAATCGAACGCCCGTTGTGGTGTTCGGGAGCGCCAGGGACCACGGAGCCGAACGGCGGAACTGGAGAGGCTTCGCGACGAGCTGGGCGACCGCTCGCCGGCCGTCGGGCCCCTTCGACCAGCGATGTGACGCTCGAACGGGCGAGTGCCCCGCGCGTCCTCGTCCTCGATGAACTCGTTCTCCGATGCATGGCCTCATCGACCGTTGACGCACCCCTCCCACACGTTTTAATCTTCCTCACCGTGAAGGAACCTACAGAGCATCCATTGGGAAGGAGGCGTGGGACATGTTGGGACACTTTCGACATCATTTGAAACGGCTCTTCTTCGGCATTCTTTGGGTTTGGCCTCTCACTCTGGCGCTCGGCGTGTTGACCGGATGGGCGCCGGTGGAGACGCGGCAAGGACCGCCCAAAACGCCGATCAAACCCGTCAAGGAGACGCTCCATGGTGTGACCATCGTCGATCCCTATCGGTGGTTGGAGGATCAATGGAGCTCAGAGACCCGCGCCTGGATCAACGCGCAGAATGCCTACACGCGCTCCATCCTCGATCCACTTCCCGGTCGAGATGACATCAAGCGACGACTCGCCGAGTTCTTGAAAATCGATACGGTGAGCGTTCCCATCGTGCGTGGTGGGCGATACTTCTTCACCAAGCGGCGTGCCGATCAGGACCTGCCCGTCATCTATATGCGTCGAGGGCTTCGGGGCGAGGATGAGGTCCTCATCGATCCTCATCCCTGGAGTCCGGATCACACCATCAGCGCGAGCATCCTGGACGTCTCTCAGGATGGCACGCTGTTGGCCTATGGCGTGCGAGAAGGAGGTCAGGACGAGATCACGGTGAAACTCTTCGATGTTGATCGACGCAGAGATCTCCCCGACCACCTGCCCAAAGCGCGTTATTTTGGCGTCTCGCTCACGCCCGATAAGAAAGGTTTCTACTATTCGCGCCACACTGCTCGAGGTTCGCGCATCTACTATCACGCATTGGGAACCGAACCGGCCCGGGATCGAGAGATCTTCGGCGAAGGTTACGGGCCGGGCCAAATCGTGCTCAGCGACCTCTCCGAAGACGGACGGTTTCTGCTCATCACCGTGCTCTACGGCGCTGGCGCGACGAAGTCCGAATTGTACGTCAAGGACGTAGCCAAAGAGGGACCGGTGATCCCCATCGTCAAGGACCTCGACGCCCTGTTCAGCGGTCGGATCGCCGGTGATCAGCTCTTCATTCAAACCAACTGGAAAGCGCCCAACGGCCGCATCTTGCGCGCCGATCTCAAACATCCGGCGCGCGAGCATTGGCGCGAGATCATCCCCGAGCGCCAGGCCGTCATCCGCGGCTTCTCACTGGCTGGCGGCAAGCTGTTCGTCAATTATCTGGAGAACGTCGTCTCGCGCGTCCGGGTCTTCCAGCCCGATGGAAAGCCCGTGCGCGATATCACCTTCCCGGCTATAGGATCGGTCGGCACGGTCAGCGGTCGCTGGGAGAGCAATGAAGCTTTCTATGCGTTCTCCTCATTTCACATTCCCACCACCATCTACCGATACGATGTGGCGACCGGTCAACAGAAAGTATGGGCGCGGCTCGCCGTGCCGATCAACAGCGACCGATTCGACGTGGAACAAGTGTGGTATACATCCAAAGACGGCACACGCGTCCCCATGTTCATCATGCACCTGAAAGGGCTCAAGCGCGATGGATCGAATCCCACGTTGTTGACCGGATACGGTGGATTCAATGTGAGCCTGACGCCCAGGTTTTCTCCTCGCGCCGTTCTCTGGGTGGAACATGGCGGCGTTTACGCCGTGCCCAATCTGCGCGGAGGCGGCGAATTCGGCGAGAAATGGCATCGCGCGGGGATGCTGGAAAACAAGCAGAACGTGTTCGACGATTTCATTGCCGCCGCCGAGTGGTTGATCAAGAACGGGTATACCAGGCCGGAGAAACTGGCCATCTCCGGCGGGAGCAACGGTGGACTCCTGGTCGGAGCGGCGCTCACCCAACGTCCCGAACTGTTCCGAGCAGTGGTCTGTCGCTACCCGCTGCTCGACATGATCCACTACCATAAGTTCCTGGTAGCCAGGTTCTGGATTCCCGAATATGGATCATCGGACGATCCCGAGCAATTCAAATATCTCTACGCCTATTCGCCGTACCATCATGTGAAATCGGGGACGAAGTATCCCGCCGTGTTGTTCGTCACCGGCGATTCGGACACCCGCGTCGATCCGCTTCACGCTCGCAAGATGACCGCACGGCTGCAAGCGGCGACGGCCTCGGATCGTCCCATCCTGCTCCGCTACGATACCAAGGCGGGACACTCGGGCGGCCTGCCCGTCGGTCGGCAAATCGAGGAACTGACCGATGAATTATCCTTCCTGTTCTGGCAACTCGGAGTCGCTCAGGGGCACACATCGTCACCATAACGTCGAAGCGATCGAGACCGGGCGTCGAGCCCGAGCGAGGGAGCACATGTTCGATTTCACCACATATGAAGTCCTCACCTTCGACTGCTACGGGACGCTCATCGACTGGGAGAAAGGCATCTTGAATGCCCTCAGGCCGGTCCTCGCCGCCCATGATTGTCATCTCGCCGACGAGCACATCCTCTCGCTTTATGCGACGATCGAATCGGAGATCGAAGCGGGTCCCTATGTCACGTATCGAGAGGTGCTGCGCAGCGTGGTGCGAGAGTTCGGGCGACGATTAGGGTTCCGGCCAACGCCGACCGAACGTGAGTGTCTCGTCGATTCGTTGAAGGATTGGCCTCCGTTTCCCGACACGATAGACGCCTTGCCGAAGCTGAAACAAGCCTATCGGCTGGCCATCATCTCCAATGTCGATGATGACTTATTCGCCCTCTCGGCCCGCGCCCTGCCGGTCGAGTTTGACGCCATCATCACTGCCGAGCAAGTCCGCAGCTACAAACCCTCATTGAGAAACTTCCAGATGGCCATCGACAGGATTGGCGTCCCGCCGGATCGAATCCTTCACGTGGCCCAGAGCCTCTACCACGACATTGTGCCGGCCAGGCGGCTCGGGCTGGCCACCGTTTGGGTCAATCGGCATAAAGAGAAGAAGGGTTGGGGAGCCACGCCTCCGGCCAGCAGTCGGCCGGATCTGGAAGTGCCCGATCTTCGTGCTTTGGTTTCCCTCATGAGAAGATAATCGCCGAGGACATCGAGATTGGGGAGACGTTGTTTCGCTGTAGTCGTGAATCCGATGGGGTTTTCACGCGCCGCATCGGTCCTCACCCCTCACCACCCCCTTGCGCACGCTGAGTGAACCTTCCGTCAATGAGCGTTCGCGCCCGTTGGCGAACGAATCTCACCCGGGGATCATCTCTTTTTATGAGAGATGTAAACGGCGGTCCGGATCGCACACGGCGTGGTCGTTGAACCCGGATAGGAAGACAGCGAATATGAGAAGACCGTGGATGACATGGAGTGATAGATCTCCGACCTCGGGTTCGAGAGAACGAACCCTCTTGGCCGGACTTTCGCTGATGCTCATGTTAAGTGGAGCTCTCCTCAGCGCGGCGCTCATCGGCCATGCCATCGGATGGGAGCACGTATCTGCGCCCGAACTCCCGCCTCTCATGGTGACGCTCCCGGCCCGAGAAGCGCGGCCCGCGCCGCCCGAACCCGAGTCCGAGACCCTGCCATCTCCTGTACCCGTCCTGTATCATCCCTTTCCCATTTACGGCCTGGAATCACTGGCCGAGTTACAATCCCGGTTGAAGCCGGAGGACATCTCTCTCGTTCTCAAACTCAATCGTCTGGATGACCGGCACATTCGACGGGGCAGCACACTGATCATTCCCGATCCCATTCCCGACTGGATGGATCTTTCGCCTTTCCCGCATCGGGTCGAAGCCCTGCGCTCCATTGCCAAAATCATCCTCGTCTCCCGGCGCGTACAGGCATTCGGAGCTTATGAGTTCGGGCATCTCGTCCGATGGGGGCCGACCAGTACGGGAAAGAAGAGCACGCCGACACCGGCCGGTCTTTATCACACCAATTGGAAGGCGAGACAGCGACGAAGCACGGTCAACCCCGCCTGGCTACTGCGATGGTATGTGAACCTGGAGAATCGGGAGGGAATCTCCTTCCACCAATATTCGTTACCTGGCTATCCGGCGAGCCACGCTTGTATCCGGCTGTTCGAGGATGATGCGCGCTGGATTTATCACTGGATCGATCAGTGGATTCTGGCCGAGGATGGGCGGACGGTTCTCGCCCAGGGAACGCCGGTCATCGTTTTCGGCCAGTATCCTTACGGACAAGAGCCTCCGTGGAAGCAACTCGTAGAGGATCCTCGAGCCACGATGATGTCCGAGCAGGAGATCGAAGACGTTGTTCGCCCCTACCTGGCCCGCCTCAGGCAAGAAGCCGACGAGCGCCAGAGACTGATGGCCGAGCTTCGATCACAATAGCTGGGCTCATCGAGTCGCCCTCTCTCTCCTGGCCAAAACGCGGAGCTTGTAGAGCGCAGACCGTCCGAACGAAGAATACGACCCGATGTGGGACTCGATGCTCCGGACGGCGAGAGAGCACATGTGCCTCTCCTGGGAAGGGTTCGAGAAACATGATTTGAATATTGCCAAAACGCCCGAACTGTATCAACATTGATAGTTGGCCTGAGGATGCGCGATCGAGATGCGGCGCGTGCCGACATCTTTCATGGTGAGGAGGCTTCCCTGAGGGAAGCACACCGGCAATGGGTCAGAGATTTTGGAAAGGAGGGAGAGCGGTACCATGAGTGAAGACACCTATCGGGTCAAAGTTGGTCTGGCCGAGATGCTCAAAGGCGGCGTGATCATGGATGTGACCAACGCCGAACAAGCCCGGATTGCCGAAGACGCGGGCGCTGTCGCCGTCATGGCGCTGGAGCGCGTTCCGGCAGACATTCGCGCTCAAGGGGGAGTGGCACGGATGGCGTCGCCGAAAAAGATTCGCGAGATCATGGACGCCGTCTCCATTCCGGTGATGGCCAAAGTCCGTATCGGCCACTTCGTCGAAGCGCAAGTGCTGGAAGCGCTGGGCGTCGATTTCATCGATGAGAGCGAGGTGCTCACGCCGGCGGACGAAGAACACCACATCGACAAGCATCAGTTCAAAGTTCCCTTCGTATGCGGGGCTCGCGATCTGGGCGAGGCGCTCCGACGCATTGGTGAGGGCGCGGCGATGATTCGCACCAAAGGCGAGGCAGGATCGGGGAATATCGTCGAGGCCGTTCGCCATTTGCGGAGCGTCATGGGAGCCATTCGGCGCCTGACCGTGCTGCCCAAAGAGGAATTGATGGCCGAGAGCAAGCGGTTGGGGGCTCCCTACGAGCTGGTGCGCTGGGTCGCCGAGCACGGGAAATTGCCCGTCCCCAACTTCGCCGCCGGAGGAATTGCGACGCCGGCAGATGCGGCGCTCTGCATGCAACTGGGAGCCGAATCGGTGTTCGTGGGTTCGGGCATCTTCAAATCGGAGGATCCGGCGGCGCGAGCACGAGCCATCGTCAAAGCGACGACGCATTACAACGATCCCAAGATCATCCTCGAGGCCAGCGAGGAACTCGGCGAGGCCATGCCCGGCTTGGACGTGAGCAAGTTGGCCAAAGAAGAACTTCTTCAAACGCGAGGCTGGTAGCCGACCCGGACCATCTGGGACCCTTTGAGAGATCACCGGCGATGATTGGCGTACTGGCGATACAAGGTGACTTTGCCGCGCACGGGCGCGTATTGGAACGCCTCGGCGTCCGCTGGTGCGAAGTGCGCTATCCCGCGCAGTTGGACGAACTCTCGGGGCTCATCATTCCCGGCGGCGAGAGCACCACGATGCTGAAGTTTCTGTTCGATGAAGGATTCATCGATCCACTGAAACAGTATGCGCGACGCGGAGCCCTGTTGGGGACGTGCGCCGGAGCCATCTTGCTGGCCCGCGAGGTCACCAATCCCCCTCAACCATCGCTCAACCTCGTGGACATCGCCGTCAAGCGGAACGCCTATGGGCGGCAGGTGGATAGTTTCATCGACACGACGATGAGTCCCGTTCTGGGTCCCCCACCCCTGGAGATGGTCTTCATCCGGGCGCCAATAATCACCCACGTTGGATCGGGCGTGGAAGTGTTGGCCGAGCACCGAGGTCATCCCGTTCTCGTTCAACAGGGCTCCCGCTTGATTGCCACCTTCCATCCCGAGTTGACGTCGGATACGCGCGTGCACGAACTCTTCCTCACGTTGGCCGACCGCCGTTCCGAGTAGAATCCGGACGATGAAAAAAGAGAGCCCCGTTCACGCTCGTCACTTCAGTTCCCTCATTCGCGGATCACCCCCTCCCTCTCACCTCGCCCCGTCAACGGTGGCCGCGCCCGTCAGTCGGCGATGGACGCGCGTCGATCTGCTCATGTTGCTCATGGCGTTGATCTGGGGCGTGAACTTCGCGGTCATCAAAATTGCCCTGCGAGTTTTTCATCCTCTCAGTTTCAACGCCATTCGCTTCTTCCTCGCCTCCACTCTCCTCACGCTGGTCGTATGGCGACAAGCGGGCATTCGCCGCTGGAGGGTGATAGAGCGGCGTGATCTCCGACATCTCATCGGATTGGGCATCCTGGCCAACTGTTGCTACCAGATCGCCTTCATTCACGGCATCAATCTGACGCTGGCGGGGAACGCGGCGCTCATCCTCGGCGCGACGCCGGTTCTGACCACGCTGCTCAGTGCCTGGCGCGGACACGAACAACTGGGGCCCCGTTCCATCCTGGGAGTGGCGGCATCTTTCCTGGGCGTGACGCTCATCGTGGTGAGCACGCATCAAACGATCAGTTTCAATGGAACGCTCATCGGCGATCTCCTCATTCTGAGCTGCACGGTCCTCTGGTCTATTTATACCGTGGGGCTCCAACCGCTCATTCACAAATACGGCTATATGGAATGCACGCGACTGGCCATGATCGCCGGCACCGTGCCTCTGATCGCTCTCTCCATTCCCTCACTGCTCCGCCAACCGTGGAGCCGTGTGGACCTGACGGCCTGGGGTGCCCTGCTGTTCAGCGCCGCCGGGGCCATCGCGCTGTGCTATTCCATCTGGACCTATGGCGTTCGACAGTTAGGAAATACGCGCACCGCCGCCTATGCCAACCTCACCATGCCCTTTGCCCTTCTCGTTGCTTGGATCATCCTGGATGAACGGCCAGGTCCCGGCCAACTGGGCGGTCTACTGGCCATTCTCGGTGGACTCTACATGACGCGCACCGACTGGAGGAACAAGCTCCCCGCCGATATGGCCACATGAGACGGCATCCCATCTCCCTCAGAAATCACCGCAAAGAACGCGAAGATCCTCCAACAGGCTCCCTTCATCCCCTGGACGTGGCTCGCGAGTCCCTTGAACACGTCCGGCTTCGGCCGTGATGGTGATCGTTTCGCGCAGGGTCCCAGGCTCGCGGATGACATCTACCCGAGTCGATTCGGCCGAGATGAATCACCACCCCTCCGCCTCATGTGACAGCGGTTTTGATCCATCGCCGGGACGATGGCAAGCCACCATGAAGCAGCAGGCCGTACATCGCCATCAACGCCGGGGTCTCATCGTGCCGGTGGCAGTGGCCAGGGTGAGGGATGAACGAGGGCTCCCCGCTTTGCGCCGTCATCTTACACTAATGGAACGGTGCCCTCCGCAGAGGGCACCAACACTATTTTACGTCTTTCGAGGTGATGTCCAAAGTGATCATGAACCCGTTCGTCCCTCGCGTCTGGAAGGCTTTCGATCCCACCCGATAGGCTTGAACTTCGTTGGGCATGAGGACGAAGCCATCATGGCGAGGAACGCCCCAGTAGGCCAGATTCTTGATGACGACCGGCTCGTTGGTCATGCTGGGAGAACGTCGAAGCTTGATCTCCGCCGTCTGACCGCCGTCCACGGTGGCGTGAGCTTCGTCGCGACTATACTCCCATTTGTCGATCACCCCCTCTGCCGTCGTGAAGGACTTCCACTTCACCGGGTAGACATACCCCACGATGGTCGCAATCGCATTACGCTGATCTCGACTGAGCGATTTATCGAAGATGAGCACGGCCCAATCGGTTTCGCCCATCGAATAGTCACTCCCCAAATCACCGGCGATCCAGAACCTCGCGCCATCGAGTCGCACTGGACCGTAGTGTCCCCGATTCACCCGGTATGCCAGGTTAAAGCGACAGAAATGTTCGAGGCCATTTCCACTCCGGTGCGCGCTATGGCCGGCGGGCTTGGAATTGAAATAGCATTGACAGAACATTGGACAACTACAGGCTTCGATGACCGTCGCATTAAACGCCCACTGGGGCTGTTCGATTTTTTCCCGTCGTGTGGTCGCCGCATCTCCATTGACCATGATCGCCAGGAGACCGACCAACACACTTATCGATACCAACAGACGTCCTTTTTTCACCATAACTCCTCCCTGATGGATGATCCATCATTTGATGTTCTCGTATCTGGAAGCCGAATTCATGAGCTAGCGGTCAGGGGAGAGGGGATATTCATTCGAAGGGGCACTAGCTCCACCTATCTGTATCCACCATCAGATTGACATCGACTCCTGTGATCGAGACGCGATCAGTGTATCACATATCGTATGGAAGAAGAAAGGATCGCATCAACGGCGAGTGCGCCGAGCGAAAGTCGGCGGAGCGAATATGAGCCGCGCGATCCCAAACGAGTTATAAGCGCGAAAGCTCCCCGCCACATGGGCGGTGGGTCTACCGAACCGCGAGCACCCCCATGCCAGGCCCTTTCAGGTCAAACCCCAGGCGGAAGAAGTCAAAAGAGCTTGACAACACCGAAGCGTTCGTAGTATATGACGCCGCGTGGTGGAGGCGGTCAATTTTCGTCATTTATCGAGCAACTGAAGAGCATATTGTCGAGAGGACAAACGATGGCCGTGAGGCTGTTTTCGCAAGGATCGTTCATGGGCTCGATGCCCGTGACGAACGACGAAAAAGGCGGCGCAAGTAGCCAGCTTGTGCCGCACTCTGTTGAAGGAGGGCATAATGGAGAGACTCAGAACCGGACGGTTGAACGCCAAATCGGTAAGGAGCGGTATGACCGCTCTCTGTGTACTCATCATATTGTTCAGCCTGGGTCTTCACCTTCAGGCTCAACAGAAGGCTTCTCCTTCGCCCCGATATGACCCCAAGCTCTATAAGGCCCTTCGATGGCGCGAGATCGGTCCCTTCCGGGGGGGACGTTCGGTGGCCGTTGCCGGCCATCCCGATCATCCCTCCACGTTCTATTTCGGGGCCACGGGTGGCGGCCTCTGGAAGACGGAGGATGGCGGACTCACCTGGGTGAACATCTCGGACAAAGCATTCAAAACGGGCTCGGTGGGCGCCATTGCCGTGGCCGAATCCGATCCCAACGTCATCTACGTGGGCATGGGCGAAGCCTGCATTCGCGGTAACGTTTCGCCGGGCGACGGCGTCTATAAATCGACCGATGGGGGGAAGACCTGGAAACACATGGGACTGACCGAGACGCAAACCATCGCCCGGATTCGCGTGCATCCCAAGGATCCCGACCTCGTGTACGTCGCCGCCCTGGGGCACGTGTTCGGACCGCATCCCGACCGCGGCGTCTTCCGATCCACCGACGGTGGAAAGACGTGGAAGAAGGTCCTTTACAAAGACGAAAAAACCGGGGCCATTGATCTCGCCATGGACCCCACCAATCCTCGCATCCTCTATGCGGCCCTGTGGGAAGCCCGTCGCACGCCCTGGAGTCTCATCAGTGGCGGTCCGGGGAGCGGCCTCTACAAGACCACCGATGGCGGCGATACCTGGACGGAGTTGACCAACAACAAGGGCATGCCCAAAGGCATCAAAGGGCGTATCGGCGTCACCGTCTCTCCGGCCAAGCCCGATCGCGTGTGGGCAATCATCGAGGCCGAGGAGGGTGGCGTCTTCCGATCCGACGATGGTGGCAAAACCTGGCGTCGGGTCAACAGCGATCGGAACCTTCGCCAGCGTCCCTGGTATTACTCGCACATCTTCGCCGATCCCCAAGATCCTGATACGGTCTACGTCCTCAACGTTCGCTTTCACAAATCGGTGGATGGGGGAAAGACGTTCACCACCATTTCCGTGCCCCACGGAGATAATCACGATCTATGGATCGATCCCCATAATCCTCTGCGGATGATCAGCGGTAACGATGGCGGAGCTATCGTGAGCTATAACGGCGGTCGGAGCTGGACGGACGAAGATCAACCAACAGCTCAGTTCTATCACGTGACCGTCGACAATCAGTTTCCCTATCGCGTCTATGGAGCTCAGCAGGACAACAGCACGGTGAGCATCGCCAGTCGCACCAGTGGCTTCGGGATTGGCCGCGCCGATTGGTATCCGGTGGGCGGTTGCGAGAGTGGCTATATCGCCGTTCGTCCCGATGATCCCAACATCGTATACGCCGGGTGTTATGGTGGGACATTGACGCGATACGATCATCGTACACGACAGGCGCAGAACATCTCCGTCTGGCCCGAGAATCCTATGGGCGCCGGAGCGGCGGAATTGAAGTACCGGTTTCAATGGACGTTCCCCATCCTCCTCTCACCTCATGATCCTCACATCTTGTATGTTGCCGGCAATCACGTATTCAAGAGCACCGATGAAGGGATGAGCTGG
Source organism: Acidobacteriota bacterium (assembly GCA_003696865.1). GTDB lineage: Bacteria > Acidobacteriota > Blastocatellia > HR10 > J050 > J050. The sequence goes on from RFHM01000335.1 coordinate 15,140, forward strand.
CAGGTGATCAGCCCGGACTTGACGCGGAATGACAAGAGCAAGCAGGGTCCGTCGGGGGGCCCGATCACCAAGGATAACACCAGCGTCGAATATTACGATACCATCTTCGCTCTGGCCGAATCGCCGCTGGAGAAGGGACTCCTGTGGGCGGGATCGGATGATGGTCTCATTCACATTTCGCGCGATGGCGGCAAGAACTGGCAGAACGTGACGCCCCACGATCTCCCCGAATGGGCGCTCATCAGCATCATTGAGCCCTCGCCCCACGATCCGGCGACGGCGTATGTGGCCGCTACCCGATATAAACTCGATGACTTCAAACCGTACATCTACAGGACGACCGACTATGGTCGCACCTGGAAGAAGATCACCGCCGGTCTTCCGGAGAACGAATACACGCGCGTGGTTCGCGAAGATCCTCATCGCCGGGGACTGCTCTACGCGGGGACGGAGCGAGGCGTCTATGTCTCGTTCGATGCCGGCGAACACTGGCAATCGCTCCAACTCAACCTTCCGCACGTTCCCATTCACGATCTCGTCATCCACCCGCAGGAGAAGGATGTGATCGTAGCGACGCACGGGCGATCGTTCTGGATCCTGGACGATGTGACGCCACTTTACCAAATCACCGATGAGGTGGCTCAATCGGATGTCGTGCTGTTCAAGCCGCGGCACGTCTACCGCACGCGTGGCGTCAGTTTCCGGCGACCGGGCATGAGCGTAGGTCAGAACCCGCCAAACGGAGCCATCTTTTATTACTACTTCAAACAGAAACCCGAGGAAGAAGTGAAGCTGGAGATCCTGGATGCGCGCGGCCGCGTGATCAAGACGTTCTCCAGCAAAGCGAAGGAAGAGGAACGTCCCTCGGATCTCATGGCCCTCTTCTTTGGCCGCGGCCGGCAACCGAAGAAAGTTCCGGCGGAAGCGGGCCTGAATCGGTTCATTTGGGATCTGCGCTATCCCGATGCCAAGCGCGTCCCCGGTGGATTCCTCTGGGCTGGTTCCACTCGAGGTCCCGTCGCCGTCCCGGGTCAACACCAGGTTCGATTGCGCGTAGGAGATCGGACGTTCACTCAACCCTTCGAGATTCGAAAGGACCCGCGGGTCAAGGCG
>RFHM01000336.1 GCA_003696865.1 Acidobacteriota bacterium
CCGGAGCCGGAGAAAGCCAAGAGCGACGGCCCACAGAGCCTGCGGTTCGCCGATTTCGAGCAAATGATGACCGAGTTGAAGCACATCCAAATGGCTTTGGATGTCCATCACCCTCGGGCAATGGCCCATCGTTGACACACCGTGAGAGAAGACGGTCATCGAGATGAACAAGAAAAAGCGAAACGGCAGGGTCGAAAGACGAAGCGATCTTCACCGCCCCGTTTCCTCCAACACGGCTTGGAGGAGTTTCTCTGAGAGTCGTAGCGGATGACCGCGATAACGAATGATGCCCTTCCGGTCGACGAGGAACGTGTAGGGAATGCTATGTACGCCGTAGAGCTGAACGATCTGACTGCGCCAATTTCCTTGATCGAACACTACGGTGAATCCATACTTCCCGGCATCGAGATATCGGAAGACCCTGGGGAGCGGTCCTTCGATGTTGATGCCGATCACCTTGAGGCCTCGATCTTTGTATTGCTCGTGCCACCGCTGCACGTGAGGCATCGTCCGACGGCAGGGCCCACACCACGTCGCCCAGAAATCCAGGAGAACGACCCGCCCGCGTAATCGGCGCAATGAAATCATCCGTCCCGATTGATCGGGGAGCGCGAAGTCGGGAGCGGGTTGGCCGAGCCGTTGGCCGAGCGCAATGAGAAAGAAGCCACCCAGAAGAACCAATCCCACCCCGGCAATCGACAGAAAGAGCGAACCATGCCTCCCATTCCGTTTCATCTCACGGTCTCCTTATGATTCGGAGGTCGTTCAACGAAGAGCCAAAGATAGACGAGAACGAGCCCAGAGGCAAGAGGCCAAGCGCGCCATCGAATTGTTCCTGATGTGTTCACTGTGCGAGGTCTCCGAGATCCGCTTCCCTTTGTGATTTCGTCGAGGCCACCGTTCTCAGATTGAACTCGGCCCTTCACAATTGATGCCATGTGTGTACAATATGACATCACTCTTGCTTGAGAGTGCCCATGAAGGATCACGCGTACGAACACAATGTCCGGCGACTGAGATTCGTGCTCGGACTGACCGCCGTCTACATGCTGGCCGAGGCCATCGGAGGCTGGTGGACGAATAGTCTCGCTCTGCTCGCTGACGCCGGACATATGCTGACCGACGTGGCCGGACTGGGATTGGCCCTGTTGGCCGCCTGGATGGCCGATCGCACGGCACCACCTGAGAAGACCTACGGATACTACCGCTTCGAAATCCTGGCGGCTTTCGTCAACGCCGTCGCTCTGGTCGTCATTTCCCTGGTCATCCTTTACGAGGCATATCAGCGATTCAGTTCCCCCCCGCTCGTTCGCGGTCCGGAGATGATGGCCATCGCCACCGGCGGTCTGGTGGTCAACATCATCGGGCTGTGGTTGTTGAGTTCACCATGGCACCACAATCTCAACGTTCGTGGAGCGTTCCTTCATATTCTCGGAGATGCTCTGGGCTCATTAGGCGCCATGGCCGCAGGATTGGCCATCTGGCGGTGGGATTGGCGGACCGCCGATCCACTGTTCAGCGTCGTGACGGCCCTCCTCATCATCTACTGTGGCTGGCGACTGATCAGAGACTCGGTCAATGTGCTGCTGGAAGCCACACCGGCTCACATCGACATCGAAGCCGTCAAACAATCGATGCAACGAATTACCGGCGTCCTCGATATTCACGACCTGCATATCTGGACGATCACCCCGGGCAAAGAGGCATTGAGCGCTCATATCATCCTCGATGAAAAGGCCAGCCATAAGGCAACGTTGGAAGCGCTTCAAGAGAAGTTGCGGGAAGAATTCGGCATCGCTCACGCTACGCTCCAACTAGAGACGCCGGACTTCCGCGAAGAAGAGATCCACTTCTGACAGCCGGTGCCCTCATTATCTCCCCTTGGTCTCGAATGAGCGCGCCGGCGAGGAGGGGTGGGATCTGGGGACGCCGCTCATGATTTTCGGCGGCTGGCCCCATGCAACTCGACGCTATTGGCGACGAGCCGAAACTGGCATCCGAGGAACTCGGCTGCCGTGCGGCACATCACCAATCGTTGGGTGAAAATCTCGAAGAACTCCATCACACTCCCAATCGACGTATCCACATCCAACTCCAATGTAATGACGTGCGCGTGAGGGTCCACTTTGAGCGAGCTGCGTCGTGAGGCGTAGTTTATGCGATCATGAATATCGAACTGTTTGGGATCCGTCAGGCGCACCCGAGATCGGTGAACGTCAGATTTATCGGCCAGAATGACGGCAGCGCTGACCGGACTGATCGGTCCCCCATCTTCCTCGTCGTGGTGACCAATGGCTGACATGACGAGGGCGAGTTCCTTGGGGTTCATGCCCAAATCGGTCAGGATATGTAACGCGATGAGAGCGCTGGAGTGGGCGTGATCATTCCGATTGATGAGGTTCCCGACGTCGTGGAAGTATCCGGCAATGGCCGCAATCTCCGGGAGGCGATCATCGTATCCCAACTGCTGAAGAATTTGTCGCGCGACCTTCCCCGTGCGCTTGGCGTGGCGAAGTCCGTGCTCGGTATAGCCGAGCGTCTCCAACACGGCGTCGGCGGCTTCCACATAGGCGATCGCCCGTCGGTCGGCGAGCAGGTCTTCGAATGTCACCGGCTTATATTCTACCGTCTCGATCACGTCCTCCAACTCTTTCACGCTCATCTTTTCTCCCTCTCACACTGCATTTCTCCAACAGGATTCGTCGTTATTCCCGCTTTTCGTCATAGCGCAATCTATTATTCTACTCCCTCACTCTCACGGAAGACAACCTCCGTTCGCCGCCATTGCATCGATGATGCGGCCGGCGCCCATCGATTATGGAGCATCGGCTTTCGACGAACGATCTCTGGGAGTCGTTGGTTGGGGACCGGGCGACTCGGCGGGAGGAATGGAGATGGGACGCAAGTTACCGAAGTTGGTTGGATTTTCCAGCATTCTCTGGGCCATGATATTTTCCACCCGCATCTGACTCAGAGCCATCTGCGTCAATGCCGCCTGTAAAACTTCCTCGCGTTGCCGCCGAAGCTCTTTGACGATCTGGGGACGCACCTCGTCGAGCGTCAGCTCCCGATCGCGCTTGACGCGCCCATCGAGTTTGAAGATATACCAGCGGTTCCCCGCCCGAATGGGTTCGGTGATATCGCCCTCGCGCATTCTGGAGAGCAACTTGATGAACGCCGGAGGGAGATCGGACGAACGTTCGGGGACGAATGTCGGTCCGCCACCGCGCGATCCGGTGATGCGATCTTCCGAGCGACTCGCCGCCACGGTGGCAAAATCGGCGCCCGTTCGGAGCTGATCATAAATCTCGCGAATCTTGCGTCGTGCCGCTTCCTCACCGATCGCGTCTTGAGGAACATTATCGACTTCCGGGCTGACCATGATCTGACTGAGTAAAAAGCCCCGGCGCTCGACGAATTGGGCCCGATGGGCAGCGTAAAATTCTTCGATCTCCCGATCAGTCACGGTGACCCGCGGCGTCACCTCTCGATCGAACAGCTTTTGGATGGCGACCCGGCGCTTCACCTCCTGTCGGAACTGCCGTTCCGTTTGCCCGGCGTCGCGCAACATTCGTTGGAATCCTTCTTCGGTCAATCCCTGATCCCGCTTGAGTTTCTGAATGCTCTGGGTGATCTCGTCCTCGGTGACCACGATTCCCTGGCGCCGTGCCCACTGGTAGAGCGCTTCCTGGGTGATCAGATTGTTGAGCACCTGCAACCGGGTCATAGCCAATTCTGCGGGCGTGAGCGTCAGGTTCCCGCGGGCCGCCTGATCCCGCAATTGCTGTTCGACGACGCGGTCGACTTCCGAGAGACGAATGA
>RFHM01000337.1 GCA_003696865.1 Acidobacteriota bacterium
ACGCGGCGGGGGTGGAGCGGCTGAAGGACATCCGGCATCGCCGTCCGCGGGAATTCGGCAATCCCACCGGCCTATGGACGCTGGAATTGGCGGCCGAGATGTGTTTTGAACAAGGGGTGACGCCCCGGCGGGTCAGTGGGGAAACCATTCGGGCCACGCTGGCACGGCAGGGCATCCGCTGGGGGCGGGCCAAGCGCTGGATCACCAGCCCGGATCCGGCGTACAGGCGAAAAAAACGCGCGTGACCGGCTGATCCGCCGGGCCACGGAACGGCCGGACTGGGTGTTGGGTTTCCAGGACGAAACCTGGTGGAGCCGCTTCCAGCCCCCCATGCTTTTCGCTTGGCGTGCGCCGGACCGCCCCTGGCGCCTGGTGGCCCAGACCCCGGACAAAGACGATCCCGATCCGAAAGCCCTGGCCTGTGACGGCGTGGTGGTGGACTGCCCGGCCGATCCCACCTGGTCGGCCCAGGTCTGGCTGCGCTTGGTGGATGGCCGGCCGGTCAGTGGCATCACGACCCAGTTCCTGGAATGGGGCTGTGCCAAACTGGCCCAATTGGGCAACCGGGTCTGGGTCTTGATCGGGGACAATGCTCCCTGGCCTATCAGTCGTGAGGGGCGTCACTGGAACCGCACCCATAACTGTGAGGTCAAACGCAACGGTCAGGGCGTGCGCATTCTCTCGTGCTGCTTGCCGGTGAAAAGTCCGTGGCTGAACCGTATCGAGCCGTACTGGATTCACGCCAAGCGGCGCGTTGTCGAGCCAGAGCGGGCCTTGACGGCGCAGGAATTGGCCGACCGAATTTGTGAATATTTCGGATGCTCCCATGAGCCTCATTTATCCATATCCAAAAATGTTACCTGATCTTGCACTAGCCTTCAGCCCCATGCCCTCCCGCTCTCACACCGGCTTCCAGCGATACACCGACGACGGGGTCGCGCCGACCAGACGGGCTACTTCGCCGATGCCCCTGCCTTCCGACAGCAGCCTGGCGGCCAGGCGACGACGAAGTTCCAGTTCTCCCGCACTGTTTTGGGTCTCGTAACTTCAACTTAATCTTATATTGCCCTTTCAGGGCTCGTGGAAATGAGAGAGGCGTTGTGCCACACGCCCTTGGGGAGATTCTTTGCTTTCCATTCCCAGTTCCTCAGGATGCCACATCCCGCCGGACGCGCGCTCTTGCCTTCATCCCGGCATTGATGTATGCTAGCTGAGCGAAGAGAGGTATGAGCTACCCCAAACTCCGGACAAACATCGATGTCATTCCGGTGGAACATCGGGGGCAGCGTCTCATCTGCCTTCGCGACCCTTTGGGTTTCAACTCTGGTCCGGTATTCCTTCCCCTGGAGACGCTGGACATTCTCCGCCTTCTGGACGGTCAGCACTCCATCGTCGATATCCAAGCCGAATGGATGCGTCGCCGAGGCGAACTCTTGTTCCGCGAAGAGATCGAAAACCTCGTTCGGCAACTGGATGAACACCTGCTGCTCAATAGCCCACGATTTCAGGCCGTCAAGCAGGACATCGAACGAGCGTTCGTGGCCAGTTCGGTTCGGAAAGCCGCGCACGCCGGGGAGAGTTATCCGGCCGATCCCTCGGCGCTCCGGCAACGTCTTGGTGAATGTTTCACCGCCGAAGGAGGCCCGGGCGAGCCCGAGCACTTCGCCACGCAGAATGCGCTCCGAGGAATCATCGCCCCACACATCGACCTCCGCGTCGGCGGTCCGTGTTATGGTTGGGCCTACAAACAGTTGGCCGAGTATTCGCTCGCCGAGACGTTCATCATTCTCGGAACCAGCCACTATGAGACGGAAACCCTGTTCGTGCCCACGCGTAAAGACTATGAGACTCCGCTCGGCGTGGTGAAGACAGATCGCGCGTTCATCGCCGCGTTGGAACGCCATTACGGGGGCTCCATCGCCGACGACGATACGGCTCATCGCGTGGAACATTCGATCGAGTTCCAGGTTCTCTTTCTCCAGTATCTCTATGAGAACCGACGTCCAATTCAAATCGTTCCCATCCTTTGTGGTTCGTTCCACGAGATGATCTTCAACAAACGCTCTCCACTGAAGGATCCCCGCGTGCGCCGGTTCGTCGAGGCGTTGGTCCACACCATGAGCCAGTATGAGAAGCCCACGTGTTTCATTGTGGGTGCCGATCTGGCTCATATTGGACCGAAATTCGGGGATCCTTTCCCCGCTCAGGGGATGCTCGACCGCATCGAACGCGAAGATCGGGCTCTGCTGCAACTGATCGAAGCGCTCGACGCTGAGGGATTGTTTCAATTGATCAGTCGCGACGAAGATCGGCGAAAAATTTGTGGATTTCCTCCTATCTATACCTTCCTTGCGGCCACTGATGCCCCGTTCGGTCGATTACTCAACTACCAACAATGGAGCGAAGAGGCAACCCGGTCGGCGGTGACCTATGCCAGCATGGCCTTCTATGCCTCTCCACCATCGACTGTCCGGTGAATGCCACCAACCCGGCAATCCCAGCAGCTGCTATCACCCCCGCGACAACCGAGCGACACCTTCCTCCCCTCAAGGATACATCATCGCCATTCCCCTCCTCGGGGAGCGACCGGGGCCTTCCTCGACTCGCTCGCTTCGATGAGATCCCCCACCTAAGGAGACGATGATTTCGCAGGCTGGATCGCCGGGTATTTCTGATTGTACTCGCTGATGAAGTCCTCCGTCACATCAATGGCTTTATCCAGATAGGGCACGGCTCCCGCTTGATTGAGCGGCGCCACATCGAGAATCAACGTGATTCCTCGACGTTTGGCGTATTGCTGCAGGTAGGTGCGCACGCGTTCGCTGATGGGCTGGGTGACCCGTTGGAGATCCCGCTTGTAGCGGCGCTCCAGATCTTCGCGAAGGCGCTTCATCTTGATTTGTTTGTCTTGAAGCTCTTCCTGTTTCTGCTGTCGTACCTCTATGGTCCAATTAGCCGCCTTCGTGTTGATTTCCCGTTCCAGCGCGGCCACCTCCTGCTGGTATCGCTTCAATTCGTCAAATTGGGGTTTGTACTTCTCGTCGAGCAGCCTCATCTGCTGCTGTAATTGCTGAATCCCTTGCTCAGAGGAAAAGACCGTACTATCGATCACGGCGATCCTGGCCGGCGGAATAGCCTGTGAAGGTGCCGGTTGAGAAGCCGATTGCTGTTGCTGTCCTTGCCACCACATGATGCCAAGAATGGGCACCAATATCCATCCAAACATGTGCATTGATCTCATAAGCACTCCCCTCTCATACATCATTTCAGTTATGTTCTTTCCCCAGGCGCATATGCGCCACAAGGGGCAAACGAACCATCATACCCAATCACAGATGCAGAATCAAAACCATTTTGATGCCCCCTATATCTCGTCAGGTGGTCTCAGCGGCGGCGGTTCAAGATCTCTTTGCGCGAATGACCATCGAGAGGCTCGGCAGGATGAAGGCCGAGGATATCGGCTAGCGTGGGCGCAATATCCACCGTAGCGGCAAAATCGCCATAACGCCCCGAGCGCACCCCGGCGCCCAGAAAGATCAATGGGACGTGCGTATCGTAATCGTAGGGAGACCCATGACTCGTTCCCCAGGGATTGACCGATTCCAGGTAATATGGTTTGAACACCAGCCACACATCGCCACTCCGTCGTGGGTGAAAGCTATGGATCACTCGACGTTCGATCGGATCGGCAGCGACCGAAGCGCGCCGCAGATATTCGCGCTCGTACACCCTCGCTACGGGTTCCAGTTTCCGGAAGTAATCCGCTGCCTCTCGCTCCAGATCGACGAGATGAACGCCCTTCTGACTGAGCGCCCGACGATCAAAATACAACATGCCATACCGGTAGTGGAGAATCCAACGCCCGGGTCCCCAGCGCGCGACGAGTCGATCCCGAAACACCTTCACCGCCGCTTTCAAACTGAAGCGCCGCGCCTTCCGGCCTCGCCGGGCGGCGAACTCGGGCAGTGGAGCTACGCCATGGTCGGCGGTGAGCACGATGAGCGTGTGCCGGCGTCCGACCGCCTTATCGAGGAAACGGAAAAAATCCCCCAGCCAACGGTCGAGGCGCAGGAGGTGATCATGAATTTCCTTACTATAGGGACCGAAAGCGTGGCCGATGGCATCGGTCGAGGAGAGACTGATGGCCAGCACGTCCGGCACCTCGTCGACGCCCAGATGGAGTTCGGTGATGGCCGTCCTGGCGAACTGTAAGACGTATGCATCCATCCATGGCGTGAGAGTAATGAGTCGTCGCAATTGCTGCTCGTCCTCCGGCAACGGATGAGGGAAACTGCGACCGAACCGTCGAGGATTCGCTTCGTTCGGGAAATCATCTTCCCGGGAGGCTCGATACTGATCGGGATCGAGCAACAGTTCCCAGCGTCGCCCGACATATTTGCGCAACACGTGACGAGCGTTGAAGGCGCGCACCCAACGGGGGAGGTCTGGTCGATAATAGGCGCTCGTCGTGAATCCGCCAGTGGTCGCCGAATACCAGTAGACGTGCTCTGCTCTTTTGCCCACCATCAAGACGGCGGCTCGATCCTTCCGGGAGACGGAAAGGGCTTGGGCTTTTTTGTATTTCTGCAGCAACCAATCGACGAGCGTCGTCCCATGGAATCGCACCGGGGAAACTCCGCGCCGGAGATCATCCAACTGGGGGTGATGGGCATCTTCGATAGACTCAACCGACCGCCTCTCGTGGCGATCGAACCAGGCGTTGCTGATGATGCCTGTCGAACGGGGATATCGCCCCGAAAGCAGCGATGCGTGACCGGGGGCCGTCTGTGTGAGCGCATGATCCTGATGAGCATTGGTGAACACAGCGCCTTCTTCAAGGAGCGTTTTGAATCCTCCAGTGAATTGCTCGCGGAACCGATCCAGATAATCGGCGCGCATTTGATCGACGACGATGAGAACGACGAGCCGAGGCTGCCTCTCCACCTTCCGCGAAGAGGAAGACGAAAAACCGATCTCGCCGCTCATCCATAGCAGCAAGGACAATCCCACCACGCTACTGGCTACCCTGATGATATGCCTGCGGAATGGGTTCATATGCCCTCCAACGATGAAGCGATCGCGATCACCGCATGACGGTGTACATCCTCTGAGCCTCGCGCAATCCCATCATTCACGCACGAGTAAATGTACAGGAGAACGCCTGGAAAAGGAAGGAAAGAATCCGAATCGGGAGGCACGACGACCGTTTTCGTGAAGGCTTTCAACCCGGATTCTCCGGCGAGGGCGCTGTCCGCCCATGACGTGGCATACTCTGCCCCAGGGTATCTGGTGGCCACGATGACCCCTGGTGAAAGAGAAAACCGAATGATATGATAATGACCTATGAGTGGTGATCGTCTCTATTTCCGACAATTGCGAGCCGGTCGGGATTTCGCCCGCGTCAATCCCATCGCCGCTCAAATGGTCAATTTCGTTTATCTCATCGGTGATCGCCAAAGCGGCGAATGCCTCATCGTCGATCCCGCCTGGGATGTTGACGGCTTGTTGGAGATCGCTGAGCGAGACGGGATGACCGTCGTCGGGGCGCTGGCCACCCATTATCATCCCGATCACGTGGGCGGTGATCTGTTCGGGTTCGATGTTCAAGGCGTGGCCCGTCTTCTGGAACGGGTGGGTGTGAAGGTCCACGTCCATCGGGAAGAAGCCGATGGATTGAAAAAGATCACCGGTCTCTCGGAATCGGATCTCGCCCGCCACGACAGTGGTGACATCCTTGAGATTGGACAACAGCGCATCGAATTCATCCACACGCCCGGCCATACTCCGGGGAGTCAATGTTTCCTGGTCAATGGAGAACGTCTCGTTTCGGGCGATACGCTCTTCGTCCGTGGATGTGGTCGCGTTGATCTTCCTGGCGGCGATCCGGAAAAAATGTACGAGAGCCTCACGCAAAAGCTGGCCAAGCTTCCCGATGAAACCATACTCTATCCGGGTCACGATTACGCCGACAAACCGACGAGTACCATTGGAGAAGAAAAGCAGAACAATTACTACCTTCGCATCAAGAGTCTCGATGAGTGGCTACGACTCATGCGCTGAGGAACCACAAGTGACTCCGACCGCGTCCGCGGCACTCTCCCGGATCAATCACCGCCGACCACCTCGCCGCGTCGAGCGTCGCGGCTTTCCCCTCACTATATAGGCACAACAATGATCGCCGCTAGCAATGTGAGATTCGCGGGTCACCTCAACGTCTGGGCCGAGGAGCTTCTGAATCAGCTCGAGTTCACAAATGCACGCTTGGGGGTACTGTTGAGCAACGCAGGAGATGGCACAGTTATGCTCTACCAGGGCATAACCGTCTTCGAGCCGTTCGCATCGCGCCATGTATCCATTTTCGGTCATGATCTGCGCCACTTCGGTGATGCGCTCTTCGAGCGTTTTGCCTTTCATGCGGCCGGCATAGCCTTGGAGAAGGCGCTGTTTCCGTTTCTCAAACAACTGGGTGACTTTCTCCTCTCCTTCCAACTCGACGAGACTGTCCAGCAACTGAAGCGTCAATCGATGATAGCTCTTGGGAAACAACTCTTCTGCACTGTCGGTCAGTTCATAGATATGTGTCGGCCGACCCATGGGTCGGCGCTCCAATTCCACGCGCACGAGATCGGCATTCTCCAAGGCGAGGAGGTGACGGCGTACACCCATGGAGGTGATGCCCGCCGCCGCCGCAATCTCATCCACGGTGGCGCGCCCACGCTGTTTGAGATACTCCAAGATCTGTCGTCTGGTCGTATCTTTGACGGCTTTTCCTTCTCGTAACCCTTTAATGTCCTCAAGCTCGAGCGTCATAGGACCTTCTTCTCTCGAGACAATTTTACATCGAAACCAGAGGATATTCAACTAAGATCACTTGATATATTTTTTACGCTGCTTTATTGGGAAAGGCTGCCCGGTCGTGCTCATGAGCGGGTCTCTCCATCGAACCCTCGAGGACGCAGATAGTGCTCTGAGCGGGTGCTTGAAAGAACGAGGATCATCGCTGGCTCTATCGAACGGGGACGCAGACGTTGAATTGCCCCGGCGGCACGCGGACGCCATGGTTCATCGCTCGGTTTCCAGAGCAACCGGCGCACATCGTAAGATGCGGAATGCTCTCGTCATCGCTCGATGTCCCATCAAGCACTCCCTCGAAATTATTGCCGAGGCGCAGAGAACGCAAAGAATCTTCAACAGGCTTTGTTCATCCCTTCGATGGGGCTCAGGCGCGCCATGGACGACTTCTCCGGAAATGCAGGGTGGCGCACGCTGACAGCCTGCGCTCCATTCTTCGAACGTCCATTCTCATCCTTTCGGTGTGGCCTTCCAAGCCATGAGTGCCCTCCTCGCCCTTCGACGAGGGAAGCATTCCCGGGAGAGACCGTTTGAGGCTCCTCATTGCTCGAAGACGATGCGCCCACCAACGATCGTCATCATCACTTTGGCTGTGGGAATCTGCTCGGGGGGTATGGAAAAAATATCCTTGGAGAGCACCACCATGTCAGCGAGCTTGCCCGGTTCCAGCGATCCTTTCTCTTTTTCGGCGAATTCGGCATAGGCGTTATTCACCGTGTAGGCGCGAACGGCTTCTTCCACCGTGATACGCTGTTCGGGAAACCAGCCTCGGGGATGAGCGCCATCGATGGTCCGTCGCGTCACAGCCGCATAGATGCCCAGCAAGGGATCTAACGGTGCCACCGGCCAATCCGATCCGAAGGTCAGCACTGCTCCGGCATCCAAGAGCGAACGGAACGCATAGGTCGTCCGACAGCGCTCGCGGCCGATGCGCTTCTCGGCCCAGCGTCCATCATCGATGGCATGATAGGGCTGCATGGACGCGATCACTCCCAGCTGGGCGAAGCGGGGGATGTCCTCCGGACGAAGATGCTGAGCGTGCTCGATGCGAAATCGACGATCGCGCACTCCGTTCTCCTGGATGACCTGCTCGTAGATGTCCAGAAGGATTTTGTTCGCCTTGTCTCCGATGGCGTGAATGGAGACGGGGAGTCCAGCCCTATCGGCAGCAGCCACTCGTCGCTGCATGATGCCTTCGGGCAACATCTCCTCGTGAAGCAATCCGCTCGTCTGCGGTGCATCGAGATAAGGCTCGAAGAAGAGAGCCGTGGTCGAGCCCAGCGATCCATCGACGAACCCCTTCAGTCCACCCAACCGAAGCCACTCATCGCCGGGACCCTCCTTCTGGCGGAGATCGCGTTGCCGCTCCCATTCGGTAATGGGCGTCCGCGCGGTGATGCGAACGGTTAACTCACCGCGCCGGTGAAAACGTTTATACACGGCCCAGTCACTCCAGGTGGTGATATCCTGAATGGATGTCACGCCCACCCGTGCCGCCTCGTTCATCGCCGCCCGCAAAGCTTCATCCATCTCAGCGGGCGTGGGAGGCGGAATCACTCGTCGTACGAGATTCATGGCGGCATCCTTGAGAATGCCCGTCGGTTCTCCCGTTTGCGGATCGCGCACGATGCGTCCCCCGGGAGGATCGGGCGTCTCCTTGGTGATTCCGGCGAGCTTCAAGGCCAGACTGTTGGCCAACCCCATGTGACCATCCAGCCGAGTGACGAAAACGGGATGATGCGGCGTGACCGGATCGATGAGTTCTTTCCGAGGCAACGCCGCTCCCGGCCATCGCTCATGATCCCAGCTTCCACCGGTGATCCAGCGCCCCTCGGGGAGAGATCGAGCTTTCTCGCCGATCCGCCGGGCGAACTCCTTTTCGTCCCGAGCATCGCGGAGATCGACCGAGAGCAACTGGAAGCCACCACTGATGAAATGCGTATGATTGTCGATGAACCCTGGGAGCACCAACCGGCCCTGGAGATCAACGACTCGCGTCCGCGGTCCGATCAACGATTGCACCTCCTCATTCTCACCGACGGCGACAATCCGCTCGCCGCGCACGGCGATCGCCTCGGCCATCGGATGCTGACGAGTTCCCGTCCAGATCACGCCATTGAATAACACGAGATCGGCTTTCTGTTGAGCTCCCTGCATCACTCCCATCACAACGATCAATCCTGCGCCGAGAATTTTGACCATCGCTCCTCCTCAGCCGCGGGACAAGATGATGTCCTGCCGGACTTCATTTTCTTTTCACCCTGACTTCATCCGTCGCCGTATGGCCCGTGCCCACGGGCGATCCCTCCGATGCCATATCATTGTCGATTCGTCTATCTCCGTCGATGAATGAGTGGAGCGGCGAATGGACCGCGAATCCCATTCGCCGCTCTCATTCGCTTCTCACGGCTTGACGTGGACGCCGAATTCCCGTTGAACCTCGGGATCGCGGAGATCGCGCCGGAGTTGCTCGAGCACGGCGCGGAACGAGGGACTGGCCTTGGTCGCGAAGGCCTCCAGCAACTCGTCGATCTGCTTCACATCCGACCGACGAACTCTGACTTCGCCCACGTCCACCAATGATTGGATCACCGGTTTGTAGCGCTCCAGCTTCTTCTGCGTCTGATCCAGAAGAGCGGGATCGAACGAGAGGAGGCTGACTGCTTCGGGGGAGAATTGATAAAACTGCTCGATATACTTCTTCCCGCGAGGTGTCCGCGCCAGCACTTCATCGCGAAATCGATAGAGCAAGGTCAGCGTATCGGTCGCTTGAGGCGTCCCGGCCACGGCGGCCGTGGCCGCACATCCTCCAGGAGGAGGTGGGGGGGGAGGCGGTTCGCTGATGGTGAACGAGGCATCGCTCGTATCGCTCACCGAAGCATCGCTCGTATCGGTGATGCGGATGAGCGCTTGTGTCGTCGCCGGTCCGGTGACCGTCCACGTCTCCGATCCATCATTGGGCGTGCTGCTGAACAGGACTTCAAACGTGCTCCCACCATTGCGGGAGAGTTCGATCTTCACATTCTGAATGAGTCCCGCCTTCCCCGTGGACGTCCACTGAATCGTCCGATTGGACCCGATCTGCCAATCTTCGCCCCCATTGGGTACCGTCACGGTGATGGAAGCGGGCGGCGGCTGGCTGATACTGAACGGGCTATCGCTCACATCATCGACTGTCGGGTGATCGACGCTGGTGATGCGCAGCAGCGCCTGATTCGTCTCGGGCCCGGTGACCGTCCACGTCTCCGATCCATCATTGGGCGTATCGGCAAACAGCATCTCGAACGTCGCGCCATTATTCCGACTGAGTTCGATGTTCACGTTCCCGCCGAGGCCCCGCGATGTCCAGGTGATCGTCTGGTCGCTGCCAATGATCCAGTTCTCTCCGCCGTTGGGCGATTGGACTTCGATGGTCACCAGTCCCCGCGCCTCGAAGACATCGACCATCGCCTGATTGTTGGCCCCACCATTGATATTCTGATCGGCCTCCAACATCGCCTGGGCGGCTTCCGGCAACGTGGGGCTGGATGGCAGAAGGAAGTTCCCCTCGAGGAAGATTTGATCGGCCGTCTCGCGCCCGATGGATTGATGAATGTCCCATAAGGCAGCGGACCAGATCTCCCCGGTGATGTGGGGATCGCTGCTTCGATCCTCCGGATAGTGAGCACTGGTATCCACGCGACGCAGGAAGGGAGGGTTCCCCGGATTATAGAACGTGGCATCCCACTCGCCGACGGCGGGATCGTACTGGGCGTGATCGGCGCTGGGCTGCCGCGTGCTCAGCGTCGCCGCCCAGTAATCGCCGAAGCCCTCGCCCATGCCATCGAAGTTCTGATCGATATTGGGAACCTGATTATCCAGGATGGCATGACCGTACTCGTGCCAGATGATCTCCCCATCTTCAGCATCATCGACGCCTCCATCGCCCATGGTGATCTGTCCCTCACCATTCCCAAACCCGGAGTAAAACGAGTTGTCGGCCGATAATCCATGGACATCGACGCCAATCGAGTAATTGGCCGCGCTGAGCACGCCCAAGCTCTGAATGTATCGCTGGGCATCATCGATGGCCCAATAGGCTTCCACCTCCTCGAACCCGGCATCGCCGCGATTGAGATCGGTGAAGTCGTTATCGGCACGATTCACGCGATTGGACGTCGGACCAGTGTTGACGAACGGCCCATTCAAAAACCCACTTCCATCCAGATCCGGGAGGGTGACCGTCGAGTAGGCACTATCGGGTACGGCGCTGGGGCTATCATTTTGATCGCTGAGCGTGTTATCGCCGGTGGCCACGACGGCATTGGTGATGAAGACCCGTCCGGTCCCATCGACATACTCATTCCGGTCCACCAACGGGCTCAGCTGCTGGCCGGTATGGGCATCCCAGAACGCCTCCCACGTGCCCAACGGTTCCCAGGCCGGAATGGTGATCTGCCAGGCCAGATGAGCGGCTCCATCGACCACATAGACGACCAAGGCCCGGCGCGGCTCGGCGCGCAGATTGACCGTCTGAGCCCGTCGGGTTAACTCGGCGAGCATGCGAGCATAGGCCGATTCCGAACTCCAACGCGGTTTCGTCGAAGCCATGGAGACATTGGGCACATACGAGTTCACCACCGCGTGAACCTGGCCAGCTCGATTGATATGGACGCCCAGCATGCCACGATGAACGGGAAGTCCACGGTAGGTTTGCTGGAAGAACACGTGAACGCCGCCCACGCTCTCGCTCACCTTGATCACCTCGAGCTCATCGACTGACCGGAGCTTGAACAACGCGGCCCGTCGCGCCAAGAAATGGCGCGCCGCCCGGACGGGATCATCCATCTCGGCGGAGACATCGGCCATTGGCCCATAAATCGCCTTGGGTGTGCCCCATTGCCGCTGCCAGAAGACGTTCAATGGGCCTGACGCCTCCTGTTGGAACCGCTTCCATACGGGCAGCAATTCGGCATCGGGTTTCCCTTCATTCAACGGGGGAACGGCCGATGGAACGCGAGCAGAAAAACCTCTCCATTTTCCAGAGTGCTCCTCAGCGTCTTGCCACGCACCGGATCGGACAACGCTGAAGAGCGGCTGAAGACACAATGCGAAAAGGAAAAGCCAGGCCATGATCTGGGCCCGGCCGAAGGAACGAGATGATCGCATAGTCCATGTCACTCCCTGTGATGTTATTGTGAATGCCCAAACTCAGGCCGCGATCCACGCTTTGAGGATTTCGCCAGGTTTGGACCTGCGTACTCACGTTCGTTCATTATATCCACGCTCCACCCCGATGAACAACACCCATCCGAGAGTTCGGGATTCAATACACGTGCCGTCCACCATCCACTCGGATACATTCACCGGTGATGAAATCCGACTCGATGAGTCCCCGGACCACCTTGACGATTTCTTCGGCTCCTCCCCATCGCCCCAGAGGCGTCGTGGTTCGGATTTCGGCATCGTCTTCGGGCGCAAGTCCCGGCGGCGGCAGAATCGGCCCGGGAGCAATACAGTTGACCAGGATATGATGCTCGGCCAGTTCCAGAGCCAGCGCTTGCGTCAGACCAATGAGTCCCACTTTGGCCACATAGTAAGGCAGATATCCCTTGTAGCGCGGTCGGCCGCTGGCCGCGACCCAATCGGATACCGTGATGATCCGGCCACCGCCACGCGTTTTCATGCTCTCGGCGGCGGCCCGGGCGCACAAATAAGCGCCCTTCAAGTCCACGGCCAGATTTCGATCCCAATCCGATTCGGTCAGTTCGGCAAACGGTTTTTTCTCGTATATCGAGGCCATGTAAATGAGGATGTCAACGCCTCCGAAGGCCTCGCAGGTGCGCTCAAAGAGGCGAGCAATATGATCGGATCGGGATACGTCCGTTTGGAGGACGAGGGCCCGGCGGCCACACTTGGAAATCTCATCCGCGGTTCGCATGGCTTCATCCCGGGAGCGATGGTAGGTGAGGACAATGTCGGCTCCCGCCGCGGCCAACTGAGCGGCCACCACCCGACCAATGCGCCTGGCACCAGTGATCAACGCGACTTTATCGGTGAGTTCCATAGCTTTAATAATGTAAGGCCCGATCGGCCAAACAGAAAAGGCCAACCATGGATGGGCTCATTCCATGGGAAACGCCTGGAATGCGCGCCTGTGCATGGGGTGACGGAACCGTCTCTCTCGACCATCGCCGTAGATCGCTCGTTGTGCCGACCGCCTCCATCTCACGGCTTGGAGACGCAGGGATTGCCCTTCACATAGAACCGCCACGGCTTCTGTTTCCACTCTCCAGCGTACTCGACGCCGATACGCGTCGTGGCCACGATATCTTCCGGGTGGACGCTCTCACCCCAGTCCTCGATGTAGAGTTCCGATCCACAGAGATCGGCGCCGTTCAGACTCCGGTCAATCCCCATGTAGCGACAGAGCTTGCCCGGCCCGTTGGCCAACCTGAAAATCGATGGATCACTTTTGCCGAGCTGCTGCTCGTCATCGGAGAGCACGGGTTCCACGGCCCGGATGAGAACGGCGGCCGGATATCCCTCCCGTTCGGTGACCACGTTGAGACAATGATACATTCCGTAGATCACATAGACGTAGGCGAAGCCCGGCGGCCCGAACATGATGGCGGTGCGCTTGGTTTTCCCCCGCGAGGCGTGAGATGCCCGATCCTCGGGCCCCACGTAGGCCTCCGTCTCCACGATGCGGCCCAGGCGAGGTCCCTTCTCGGTGTGATGCACAAGGTATTTCCCCAGAAGCTGCTTGGCCACCTCCACGGTCGGCTGAGCGTAAAAGGCTCGTGGTAACTTTTTCTTCCTCATGCTCTGGTATGATATTGCTTCCGCGAAAAAAATCCAATAGACTACCCCGGTTATTCAAACCTCAACAGGGAGGACAACGCCTATGTCAGGACAGATGGTTGAATTTCCCGCTAATGGACGAACCTGCTCCGGCTATCTCTCGCTTCCTGAATCGGGGAAAGGCCCGGGCGTCGTGGTCATTCAAGAGTGGTGGGGACTCGTCCCGCATATCAAGAATGTCGCCGACCGGCTGGCCAAGGAAGGCTACGTCGCTCTCGCTCCCGACCTCTACCATGGAAAGACGACCTCGTCGCCCGATGAGGCTGGGAAACTCATGATGGCCCTGCGCATCGATGAAGCGGAGAAAGATCTGCGCGGCGCGATTCAGTATCTGATCGATCACGAAGCCACCACCACGGACAAAGTCGGCACGATCGGCTTCTGCATGGGTGGGGCTCTTTCGCTCTATGCGGCCTGTAAGAATCCCCAAGTGGCCGCCTGCGTCGTCTTCTACGGTGGACACCCTCACGTGAAGCCTGACTTGGAGAATCTCCAAGGAGCACTCCTCGGCCTCTATGCCGGAAACGATACGTTCGTCACGCCCGATTCCGTGCGCCAATTGGAGCGCCGACTGAAAGAGTTGGGGAAAAATGCCGAGATTCACATTTATCCCAACACCGAGCACGCCTTCTTCAATGACGAGCGACCGGAAGTGTACAACCGGGAAGCGGCCGAAGACGCCTGGCGACGCGTCCTGGCCTTCTATGAAAAGTATTTGAAGTCCCAGGCCGGATAGGATGGGATGCCTCGGGAACGCTTGACATTCTCTGAAGAAGTGGGGTATAAACCGCCAAGCCCGGTGCACTTTCTCTCGCCGCAAGACGACGAGATTCATCTTGAAAGGAGGGTTGTGAGGCATGCCAGCAGCATGGGGATTGAAACGATATCTCTTCATTTCCGTTGTCTGTCTTTCGTTGACTCTCTTCTCGATACCCCTTCACCAGAGAGTCACCGCCGCCGCTCAAGCCGGGCGTCCTCTCCTGGCCACTCGCGTCGATGGAGTGAACGTCACTCAGGATGTGTCGCTTGATCTGGTTCTCCCACTGGGGTTCACCCTGTCGGGAAGCGTCAGGAGTGCCGATGGGCTGCCGGTATTCTTCGGATTCGTCAGGGCCCGGTCCGATCAAGGAAGCTTCACCGGGTCGATCATCTTCACTGGATTGACCTCTGCATATCGGCTCGTCCTGCCCGGGGGCACGTATAGACTATCGGTCATCGCCGGATTGATCGATTTGAACTCGGAAGACAGTGCTCCCATCTTCATGGCCACCGAGATCCCGCAGACGGTCACGGTCACCGGGAATCAGACGTTCGATCTCACCGTACCGGGATTACCGACCACCTATCAAATCTCCGGCCGTATCACTGGGGCGGGGACCCTCCCCACCCGAGGCGCCATTCAATTTCGATCCACGGACCAGACGATCCTTGGCTCTACCGATTTCGATCCAGAGTACCGTCTCCGACTCCCGGCCGGTACGTACCAGGTGGCGGTCTCCTTCGGGGTCGATGAGCGGGAGTCACTCTCCATGCGCGTCGGCGAAGTCACGGTGAATGGCCCCGGCACGTTCGATATCAGGTTACCGGACACCGTCACCCTCTCGGGCACCGTCAAGCGCGCCGATGGAGAACCGGCTACACCGGCTGAGGTGCTCGCGTTCGACGCGGATGAACTCTCTTCAGTGGGCGATCCCGATGAGGGTCCTTTCACCCCGGCCCTATTCGTCACCGGTGGGATCGCCTCCATCCCGGAACAAAGCACCACGGGCGATTACACCCTTTCCGTCCCCCCGGGATCATATGCCGTGGCCTCCATTGCCGACATCGACCTGGGAGAAGGGGTTGGCGGGCAACTCACCTTCCCCTTTCCCTTCCTGGAACTGAATCTCGTCACCGATACGACGCACGACTTTCGTCTTCCGCCATTACCCTCCACGGCGATCATCTCGGGGACGGTGACCGACGAAAACGGTCAGCCGGTGGCTCAAGCCCTGGTTTCAGCGTCGACGGAGTCGATCATGAACGCTCCCGATGCCCGGTTCTCCTCGTCCACGCTGACCAATGAGATGGGGCGATACACGCTGACCGTGTTGCATGGATCAGACTATACGGTGGCTGTCACCCCTCCTCAGGAACCCGAACCGTTTGCCGCCGCTCCACAACATCGGAGAGATCTCGTGGGATCATGGTCGCGGCCCAAGAAATGACGATGAGGAGACGATCATGGAGTACCGAATCCTGGGACGAACGGGATTGCGCGTCTCGGAAATTGGACTGGGAACCTGGGCCATTGGTGGCCCGGCCATGCTCGGCGACCGACCCATTGGTTGGGGAAAGACCGATGATGCCACGTCGCTCAGGACGCTGGCTGCCTGCCTGGACCTGGGTATCAATTTCATCGATACCGCCGACGTCTATGGGAAAGGACATAGCGAAGAATTGATCGGTCGTGCGTTCAAAGGGCAGCGCCATCGCGTCATCATCGCCACCAAAGTGGGCAATCGGGACACGCCCGAACGCGGGTGGTTCAAAGATTTCTCCCGCCAATGGGTCACCCAAGCGGTGGAGGCGAGCCTGCGACGGCTGCAGACCGACTATATCGATCTCTATCAGCTCCACTCGCCGGATCGCGATTTCCAGTACACGCCCGAGGTATTCGACGTCTTTGAAGATTTGAAGCGCGCGGGCAAAATTCGCTTCTATGGCGTCTCGGTCGGCCCTTGGGAGCATGGTCTCTCGGTGATCGAAACCGGGCGAGGCGACACGTTGCAGGTCTTATTCAACGTGCTTCAGCGCGACGCCGCCAGTGGCCTGTTCCCCGTGGCCGAACAGCACAACATCGGTATCATCGTCCGCGTTCCTTTGGCGTCGGGATTTCTGACCGGCAAGTATACCGCTGACACGCGTTTTCCTCCCGATGATCATCGATCGGTCAGCTATCCGCCGGAGAGAATTCGTGAGATTGTTGCGCGCGTCGAACGCCTCAAGGTCCTGGCTCGACAGTGGGGCAAGCCGCTCGCTCAATTGGCCCTTCAGTATTGCCTGAGCTACTCGGCCGTCTCCACGGTCATCGCCGGAGCCAAAACTCCCGAGCAACTCCGCCAGAACGCCGCCGCCAGCGATGGACGATTATTGACGCCGGAGCAGATCCGAGCGCTGGAATCCGCTGCCGGATGAGCCCGGTCATCGTCGCTGCCGCATGCGAATGCCGCGGAGACGATTAATGGTGGCCGCCACCTCGAATCGTCGCGGCCAGGCTAAATCACCACGGGGATGCCGACCGGAGGCCAGACGATCGAGCCCGTGTTCGAAGATGTCTCGCTCGAACGCCTCCACGATCTCTTCCAATGAATGACGCCCATCGATATAGCGCCCCAGTCCGGTCACCAGAGCCGCGGCGATAGCCCGCGTTTGACTCTCATCGACGAGCTGTTCGACCAACGAGAGGTCGATAGTATGTTTGGCGAAGCTGATATGACGGAGTCCCTTGGCTTGCACCTTGAGCGGCTTCCCCGGCTTGGGACGAGGGAAACTCTCCGGTTGCGGAATGCGTGCCGGTGGAGGGGCGAAGGGGGCGGGCGCTTCCCGTCGCCGCTGTGAAGGCCACGTTCGGATGATCTCCTTGGCCTCGGCGGTCACGTCCACGGGATGAAAATGATCCATCATGATGACGTGATCGGCCACGTCGAAATAATCTCCCGACCCCCCCATGACGAGGATGGTGGAGATACCCTGCTCGGTGTACAACTCGCGAACGCGATCGATGAACGGCGTGATAGGTTCCTTATCTTTGGCCACCAGCGCTTGCATGCGCGCATCGCGGACCATGAAATTGGTCGCCGACGTATCCTCGTCCAAAAGCAAGAGCGTCGCTCCGACCTCCAGGGCCTCGATGATGTTGGTCGCTTGAGAAGTGCTCCCACTGGCATCGTCGGTGGAAAAATCGACCGTGCTCTTTCCAAACGGCAGGTTGGTGATGAACGGCGTGATATCGACTTTCTCCACCGACCGTCCATCTTCGGCACGAATCTTGACGGCGCCGCTCACCGTGACGACGCGCTCTCGTCCATCGCCGGGGATATGATCATAGACGCCCCTCTCGATGGCGCGCAGGAGCGTTGATTTGCCATGGTATCCTCCACCGACGATGAGGGTCACGCCGCGGGGGATGCCCATCCCGGTGATCGTCCCGGCGTTGGGCACCTCCACCTGGACGCGCAGCGAGGGAGGCGACTGGAATTTCACCGCTCGATCAGCGGGCATAGGGGCATCGCTGGCTCCGCTCACTCGGGGCAAAATCGCCCCATCGCCGACGAACGCCACCAGACCCATCTCGTCCAATTTCTCCCGCAATACCGCTTGATCTTCGACGACGCCTACGTGGGCGCGCAACGCAGAGAGATCGAGCTGTCGGGCCATGAGCGATCGCTCGACGACTCGAGGAATCTCATCGAAAAAGATCTCGACAGCCTCTTGGGCCTGTACGGTTCGCCCGTAGGCGGGAAGCCCGACCGAGAGACGAGCTTCGACGAAATCCCGGTTGACCACCATGGCCGTGCGCTCGAGCACTTCCTGGTGCCCGGCATCGATCACGATCATCCCGCTTTTGCCCGAACCCCGATGACCTTTGATGAGCCGGCGCAACTGCAAGGCCACCTGGCGGGCCAGATAATCGGCCACGGCGATGCGACGCGTGCGCGTAGTCAGGAGATCCGCCGGGATTTGAGCCACTCGTTGATCGACGCGCACCCGCACGGCCGATGGCGGGGCAAATGGATCCCCTTGCGCGTGATCGATGAACAGCATGTAAGCGCCGAAGTCATAGGCACCTTCGATCTGCTTGTAGGCCTTGTAACCGCGCCGATCAATGGCATAGAGCGTGCGACGAAGGCGTTCTTTGTCCTCGATCTTCACCATAAGGCCAATAACCTTAGCCAATCCACCTTGTTTTTGCCAAGCGCCTCGTGCCGGATTGTGGAGTCAAAAGATCGATGAGAGCGATGAACGGCTTCGATTCTGGTGCGACGATGGGATGTTGGGGGAGTATCCGGTCGAGACCCGAGGCCCGAGTGAAGGCGAACGGCATCATAGTCCCTTGAGGATCACATCCCGCACCTTGGCTCCTTGACGCCGCTTCTGAAGGCCATCGATGACCTCGATGGAGAATCGATCGCCACGGCGATAGATGCCCACCCAGTAGGGAATATGCACCACCCGCCCGACGGGCTCCACCTCGATGTGCACATCTCGAAGCCGAAAGAATCCTTCCCCGTATACCCACCGCCGTACCCGTTCGAGCATCATCGGGCGCATCTGTTCATCGGACAACTGCACCGGGAGCGCATGTTCGGTCTCGACCCATTCGGTGGCCAGCTCATCCCATGGAGCGTCAAACTGATAGGGATCGAGCCATCCCATGACGGCATCCAAGGCCAACCACCTCGTACGGGTCTGGCCGCGATTGGTGATCGATACGCGAAACAGCCGATAGGGAATGTACACCACCCGCACTCCGACCAATCGGCGTCGCCATGGACGCCACCACCGCTGAACGCGGCCACCGCAGAATTGGCGAATCGCCTCGGCTTCCGAGAACGTCGATGTCACGCTGACGATATGGGCCATCAACGGAAGTATATCCACAGACTGAGCATAGTGACGATCAACACGCCGGCGAAGATGCTGTTGAGTCGATGCCATCGTGGTGTTTCCGGTGCTGGATGGGCCTGGAGAACGCTCCCAAGGGAAACGTCGCTGATATCGATCTCCTCCTTGATCGTCGCCCAGGTCAATCCGGCGACCTTACGCCGCGACGGTGCGGGAGTCAACAGGCTCACCACTACCAATATCACGATGCACACAGCGAACATGAGGCTGGCAAAATGGAGGAAATTCATCTTCACGAACCAACCGAGCACGCCCCCACCCAGTTCTTCACCCGCATAGGCGAGTTCCAGGACGAATCGCGCCGCCCCCAGAACGAAACCGCCAATCAGAGCGGCGAATGCTCCCCATCCGTTGGCCCGTCTCCAGAAGACGCCGATGAGGAATACGGCGGCAATGGGCGGGGAGACATAGGCCTGAACGCTCTGCAGGTAGACGTAAAGCTGATCGCTGATGTATTTCATGAACGGAATCCACAGCAATCCCAGAACGACCATGACGCCAGTGGCCAACCGCCCCACGGCGACCAGTTCGCGCTCCGAAGCTTGAGGTCGAACTTTCTGGTAAAAATCGATGGTGAACAAGGTGGAACTGGAATTGAACACGGCGGCCAAGCTCGACATCAACGCGGCCAACATCGCTGCCACCATCACGCCGACGAGCCCCGCGGGCATCAATCGCACCACCAGGATGGGGAAAGCGGCGTTGGAATCGGCCATGATCTCCTCCGGATACAACGCCCGCGCAATCATCCCGGGAACGACGAGCATGAAGACCGGTAAGATCTTCAAGAATCCGGCCATCACCGTCCCCGCCTTGGCGTTCCCTTCGTCTTTGGCCGAGAGGACGCGCTGCACGATGACCTGGTCGGTGCACCAGTACCAGATACCCAGAATCGGTGCCCCAAAGAAAATACCCGTCCAGGGAAAATCGGGATGGTTCACCGGTTTCATCATATGAAAGAATCCCGCCGGCAGCCGCGCTTCCAAACCGCCGAATCCGCCGACTTCGTTCAATCCGAGAAACATGAGCGTGATGGCGCCGAGAATGAGAATCACCGTTTGAATGACCTCGGTGTAGATGACGGCGGCCAGCCCTCCGGCAATGGTATATACGCCGGTGGCGATGATCAGAGCCAGGGCTGATTTCCACATATTCCATCCCAAGACGGCCTGCAAGACAATGGCGCCAGCGAAGATCGCTACGGCGATTTTGGTGAACACATAGGCGATCAGCGAGATGGCCGCCAAGTAGGTGCGGCAGGCTCGATTATAACGGCGCTCGAGGAACTCGGGCATAGTGTACACATTGGAGCGCAGGTAAAAGGGCACGAAAACCCATCCCAGGATCAGCAGAATGATCGACGCCAGCCATTCGAAATGACCCACGGCCAACCCCGATGCCGCGCCCGAGCCCGCCAGACCAATGAAGTGCTCGCTCCCGATATTCGATGAGAATAACGAGGCCCCAATAGCCCACCAGGCCATATCCCGACTGGCGAGGAAATAATCGGCCGTCGTCCGCCCTCGTCGAATGAAATAAAACCCGATGGCCAACACGATGACGAAATAAAGGACGACGACAACCAGATCGAAACTCCCCAATCGAACGCCGCTCGATGGCAACAGCATAAGCGCGATCATGGATTTCCCTCCCCCGCGGGTTCGCCTCCTCCCTCACGGCCGCCCGAAGGTGGAGCCTCCCACGGTTCAGAATATCAC
>RFHM01000338.1 GCA_003696865.1 Acidobacteriota bacterium
CTCTCCCCCGGCCCGAGGCGATGACCGTGACCTCCATATGCGCGGCCAGGTGCTCGGCCAATGCCGCCGTATGGTCGGCCACCCCCCCACGATCCGGAGGGAACTCTGCAGACAAAATCGTCACTCTCATCACACGATGTGCTCGTCTCTGCCGACGCCGCCGGACGGTGACGTCAGGACGCGCCGCGTGGAGGTCGATGGCCGCGTCTCCCCTGCTCGCCGAGAAGACCTTCGATCCTTGTTGCGCGTCTGCTCTCCTACCGACGGTTTGGCTCGCCCTTCCGTTTCGTGCTTCTGGGCATGAGTCCATATCATCTCGCCGCTCCACCGACTATGATGGCTTTTCCCCGAATGACCACGATTGACGCCATTCTCTCAGATCGATTCCACTCGGTCGAGATTCATCGGCCCGTCGATCAGCGTCTCCATCGCTTGCGCGTAGATGTGCAGAAGCGCGTCCAGATGTCGCTCGATATTGAATTGTTGGACGGCCAGAGAGCGCGCTCGTCGTCCCATCTCTCGACAGAGCGCGGCGTCGACCAGCAACCGCTCGATCGCCGCCGCCAGATGCGAGACGTCATTGGCGGGAATCAAGAACCCGTTCTGCCCATCCTTCAACCATTCGGCGACGCCCCCCACATCGAAAGCGACCACCGGCTTGCCATAGGCCATCGCTTCGACGCCCACCATGCCGAACGGCTCCGGCCAGATGGAGGGGATGACGACGACCCGCGCTCGTCGATAGAAGTCTCCGAGTCGACTGCGGTCAACCCACCCGACGAATTCGATATCGCGATCGGGAGCGAGTCGCTCGGCCCTCTCCTTCAATCTGGCGAGCAGAGGGCCATCGCCCACAAAGATGGCGCGACAGGGAGCGCCGAGGCGCTCCAAAGCCGCCAGCAATATCTGCGGTCCTTTCGCCTCGTAGAGGCGCCCAACGAACAGAATGATCGCTTCATCGGTGGGCGATTCCGGCTCCCCGGCCCCGTTCTGCATGACGTCAACGCCGATGGGATTCACCACAATGTGACTCGGCGCGAGACCCGCACGAATCAATTCGCTCCTCATATATTGACTGGCGACGATGACTCTGGAGAGCCTGGGAGCCACCTTCAGCCAGCGATGCACAGCCATAACGTGAGTGATGAGGCGTCGGGGATGTCGGCGACCGCATCGATGCCAATATGGCGCGACGAGACAATAGAGACCGAACGAGCGCGAACATCTTGTTGCACCGCGCCGATAGAATTTTCCATCGCCGGGGCAAAAGTGGCCGCTATGGGCGTGGACGAACTGAACGGTCGGCCTCAATGTCACCAGCAGCTCCAACGTGGCGGGATCGTCCAACTGATGCACCTGAATGATATCTGGATCGATGGCATCCACGACGCATCGGATGCGCTCACCGCGCTCGGCGGCGCTCACTCCCTCACAATGCCCGAGACACTCCAGGTGCACTTCTTCTCTTCCCGGGACGTGGAATTCCCTCCCCGTCCTCACCGCATATGCGACGGCGACGTCCACGCCGCATCGT
Organism: Acidobacteriota bacterium; assembly: GCA_003696865.1. Lineage (GTDB taxonomy): Bacteria > Acidobacteriota > Blastocatellia > HR10 > J050 > J050. Next base: position 1,535 of record RFHM01000338.1, read on the forward strand.
AAAAGGTGCTCAGAGATCTCATAGAGGTAGCACTCGGCTCCACCCACCGGCGCGTAATACTGATTGACGTGCAAGACCTTCATGAGCGACTTCGATTCACCATGAAACCTTGAGGTCGTCTGGCCGGCACATGGCGATCCGAACGGCATCGCGCACTGAACTTCGCTCTCCGATGATCCGGGCATCATAGACCGCTTTGCCCAATGCCACCAGCGCCCGCCCGAGCGCCACCAGAAGGGATGGAGGGTCGAGAACGTTAGCCCGGTTGATCACGTGCTGACGCATGAGCTGGTAGATGGGGATGAGACTGTGCGGGATGGGAAAGTGCTTGGCATAGAAATACAACTTGGGGCGCAATTCTTCCACTTCAGGTATCCGTCGATGCGCTCTCTCGACGCGGCATCCTCCGCGAGGAGCAACCAGATGGTGAATGCCCGCTCGCGGATCATGAACGATCTTCCCACCGGCTCGATGAATGCGCCAACTAAAATCATAATCGGCATGATAATCGTAACGTCCGTAGTTCTCGTCGAATCCTCCCACCCGAAGGGCCACGACCCGACGGACGGAGCAATTGCCCGCCGGCAGGAGGATCTTCTCCGTTCGGAAGGCGAGATTCGGTGGAACATGCATCCAGCCTAGAGGCCCTCGTCGAGCCGCCGCGGGCAACTGGTCGACCGACGGTAACGGCACTCCTCTTTCCGACCAGATCGCGCCGGCCACGGCGGCGATGGTCTCGTCTCGATAATTTTCCAGATGGGCGCGAACGAAATCCCGCTCCATGATCACATCGTCGTCTATGAAGATCAAAATATCGCCGGTCGCCTCGAGAATGCCGCGATTGCGCGCTCGGGAGGCGCTGGGCCGCTCCTGTCGAATGAGACGAATCTTGCCTTCGGCGACGAGATGATGGAGGAAGGCGGCGGTCCCCGGCTCGTGGCGCGGCGTCTGATCGATGACCAGGATTTCATCCGCCGGTCGATCCTGTTCCAGCACCTGTCGGAGCGTTTGACAGAGAATCGCCTCACGCTCATAGGTTGGAATGATGATCGACACGCTCAACGCATTCATGTCCCATTCACCCGCTCTCCTGGAATGGCCTCATTCTACTTTCTCTCCCGACCGACGTCAAATATTATGACTCCCCGCCGACCGTGACCCAGTGGGCGGGCAGAGTTCGTCGAGGATCGAGGCCAACGCTTCGGCCAGACGAAGACGATGAAAGCGCGCAATGACGTCCTCCCGCGGATGATAATACCCATGAACGGCGGATCTCTCCGTCACCAGACGCTTGAGGAGTCGAGTGAGTCCATCGATATCCTGCGGCTCCACGGCCCATCCTACTCCGGCCTCGCGGATGAGTTGGGTGGCGATGCCCCGGGGCGCGATGGCCAATATGGGTCGATGAGCATACATGTATTCGAAGAGCTTGCCCGGATACCACTTGCGCCCCCCTTCATTATCCACAATGAGGAGGAGGAGGAGATCGGCCTGACACATACGCTCGATGGCCTGGCGATGGGGCACTCTGGGTTCCATGCGAACACAATCATCGAGCCGGTGACGTTTCACAAACGCAATCTGGGATGGAGGCAAACCGCCGACGAACGTCACGCGAAGGTGCTTCCTCAGGTCGGACTCCAGCCGCGCGAGCGCTTCGAGAAGTGGTCGCGCCGCATCTCCCCAGACCAGTCCGGCATGGACGAGCCGAAGAGGAGCGGGAGGATTCGCCGAAGGCGCGGGGATCGAATCGAGCCTGGGGAAGTCATCCGGATCGTAGCCATTGGTGATGACGCGACACTTGCCGGTGCATCTCGGTTCCAGCGCCTGGAAATCGCGCGCCATGGCGTGGTGCACGCAGATGAGGCGATCGGCGCGTCGAAGGATCCACCGTTCCACATGAGCATCCAGTCGATCGCGCAGAGTGGGTTCGCCTTTGACCGCCCACATCGTCCAGTAATCGCGGAAGTCGACGATCAGCGGGCGTCCCAGCTTCCGTTTCAACATGAGGCCCAGAAGGGCCGTCGTCCAGGGGCTCAGGGAAACGAAAACGGCTTCCACTCGATGTCGTCTGGCCCATCGAAGACAGGCGGGCAAGGCGCGAAAATTCCAATAGAAGAAGACGTCCCCCAGAGGAGCGAGCGCCGCATGAAACAGGCTTCGAGTCAGGCGATAGACGAGATGTCGAGGACGGCGATCGGGAGCGATCTCGGTGAGTGTCGCTGTGCCATCCCGGAACTCAGGTTGCCGACGCCGAATCAGGCGATGGAGCGTCACGGCGGGATTGAACGGTGGCAGTCGGAGAATGGGCGTCTGCTTCGGGATGTCCTCCAACAGCGCGGCATCGAGCGGGTTTTCGCCGCGCTCCCGATGCCAATCGAGCGTCACGACCACCGGCTGCCAACCGAAGCGAGGGAGATACTTGACGAATTTCGCATTTCGATATGTGCCACTGCTATTGAGTGGCGGAAAATCGAGCGCGATATAGAGGAGTGCGCGCTTCATCATCGGGCAGAGGACCGAAAGCGCGAGGACGAGCTGTGGCGCTCACCGACGCTGTGGCGCTCGCCCGTCACCCGAGCTCAAAATCGACGTCGGCCAGCTTCTGGTAGAGGTATGCGCAACTGATGATGCCTCGATGATAATTCTCCAGGTTGAGCTTCTCATTCGGCGCATGCGAGTTCTCGTCAGGCAATCCGAAACCGAGCAAGATGCAGGGACGCTGTAGAATCCCATAAATGGTTCCCACAAACGGGATGGAACCTCCCTCACGAATGAACACCGCCCGGCGGCCAAAGCCCTTCTCCAAGGCTCGAATGGCCGCCTGGAAGGCCGGATGCTCATAGGAGGCCAGGAATCCCACTCCCGTAGAGCACTTTCGCACGGTCACCCGCACCGTCGGAGGAGCGATGTGGCGCACGTAGTCTTCGAACAGCCTGGCGATCTCGTCCGGATCCTGGTCGGGCACGAGCCGCATACTCACTTTGGCCAGGGCTCGGGCGGGGATGATCGTTTTCTCACCCTCGCCGGTGTGACCGCTGATGAGACCATTGACGTCCAATGTGGGTCGCGCCCAAAGCCGTTCGAGCATCGTGAAGCCCTCTTCGCCGAACGGCGCCGGCGCTCCGGTCAACTGGAAATAGGCCTGCTCATCGAAAGGAAGGCGGGCCAGATTCTGCCGCTCTTGTTCGCTGAGGGGCACGACCTTATCGTAAAAGCCGGGGATCGTCACGCGACCGCGTTCGTCTTTGAGACGGGCGATGATCTCACAGAGCACGTTGGCGGGATTGGCGACAATGCCTCCGAACGATCCCGAGTGCAAATCGGTGGTCGGGCCCTGTACCTCGATCTCCATGTAGGTCAATCCGCGCAATCCATAACAGATGGACGGGATGCCCCGATCCAGCATGGGCGTATCGGAGATGATGACCACATCGGCCTGCAGAAGATCCTTGTGCTGACGAAGGAACTCTTCCAGATGGAGACTTCCGATCTCCTCCTCGCCTTCGGCAATGAATTTCACATTCACCGGGAGCCGCCCTTCATTTTTGAGCCAGGCCTCCACCGCCTTCAGGTGGATATACAACTGCCCCTTATCATCGACCGTGCCACGGCCATAGAGCTCTCCTTGTCGAATGTCGGGCTCGAACGGAGGGGTGATCCAGGCATCCAGAGGCTCGACGGGCTGCACATCATAGTGACCGTAAATGAGAACGGTGGGTTTCCCCGGCGCTTCCAACCATTCGCCATATACAACCGGATGTCCCGGCGTGGGCATGATCTGGGCACGACGGAGTCCCGCTCGGAGCATTTGGTCCTTCAAGACCTCGGCGCACCGTTGGACGTACGGCCTATGTTCGCGGCTGCTACTGATACTGGGAATCTTGACAATATCGATGAGTTCGTCGATATATCGCTGTCGATGAGCGTTGATGTAACCAATGATCTTTTCCATGCTGTATCCTCTCCGGGAAAACACATCACCATAACACTTGAGGCGAAGGAAGACAAGCGGCCCCAGTAGGCAGCGCCGAAGGAGTC
>RFHM01000049.1 GCA_003696865.1 Acidobacteriota bacterium
GAAAACGAAAAAACGCCAGGAGGACGAACCTCCTGGCGCGCTTCTAGGCTCCAGCGAAACGGGTCAACGGCCCACCGGACCGGAGGACCTCACTGGAGGAGGCTCTCGCGGTCAGGAATGAGGTGATGTCACTAGTGCACCTTGATCTGCTTGGGCTTGGCCTCTTCCTTCTTCGGCATCCGAATCCTCAGCACCCCATCCTTGAACTCGGCGTCGATCTTGTCCGGATCGACTTCGGACGGGAGCGTGAAGCTGCGAGCGAACACGCCATAGGCCCGCTCGATCCGATGATAGTTCTCCCGCTTGTCCTCGCGCTCCAGCTTCCGCTCGCCGCGGATGGTCAGGACGTTGTTCTCCAGATTGACGGTGATGTCATCCTTGCTCAGCCCAGGCAGATCAGCCTCCACCAGGATGGCGTCCGGCTCCTCATAGATGTCGACCGCCGGCGTCCACCGCGTCCAGGTGGTGGGCAAAGCCTCCCGCTCGCTGGTGGGGAAGAGATCCTCAAACAGCCGATTAATCCGCCGCTGCAGGGTCATCAAATCCTCAAACGGGTCGAATAATCCTCGCGTCGCCAGTGGCATCATCGTCTCATCACCTCCTTTCTCAGAGATTTCCTCCAGCCACCCATATCGGCTGGAGCCTTTTCTTGATTCCAAGAATATTATAAAACATGAGCCTTAACTTGTCAAGTTTTCTGCAAAATTTTTTTTAGATTTTTAGGGAAACGATTAACCCCTAGAGTTTTCAACGCGATGCAGGCACGAACGAGAAAGACGCCCCTCGATCTCGATGGGGTGTCGCCGGGGATTCTGCCCTCCCGCGCGACACCCCCATGGTCCGTTGGCCGGTTGTGAGCCATCAATCGGCGGGCACGTGCGTCTCCCCGGCGACGGCGGCGGCCTGGGGGGTGAACGTCAGCTGGCCGCGCGTGGCATCGTAATCGACCAGGACGGTCTGACCATCGCGCACCTCGCCCTTGAGGATGAGCCGGGCCAAAGGCGTCTCGATCTCTCTCTGGATGGCCCGCTTGAGCGGCCGCGCGCCGTAATGCGGATCGTATCCGATCCGGACCAGGTAGGATCGGGCGGCGTCGGTCAGATCCAGTTGAATGTGCCGCTCGGCCAGTCGCGCCCGCAGGTATCGGAGTTGGATCTCGACGATCTGTTTGAGGTGCTCTTCCGACAGGGCGTGGAAGACGATGATCTCGTCCACGCGATTGAGGAACTCGGGTCGGAACTGTCGGCGCAATTCCTCCAGCACGGCCTCCTTCATCCGCTCGTACTCCAGGCCCTCGAAGGCGCCGCGGTATTCCAGAATGCGATGACTGCCGATGTTGGAGGTCATGATGAGGATGGTGTTCTTGAAGTCCACGGTTCGGCCGTGACCGTCGGTCAGGCGTCCGTCGTCCAGGATCTGCAGCAGCAGGTTGAAGACGTCCGGATGCGCCTTCTCGATCTCGTCAAACAGGATGACCGAGTACGGCCGTCGCCGGACGGCTTCGGTCAACTGGCCGCCTTCCTCGTATCCCACATATCCCGGAGGCGCGCCGATGAGCCGAGCCACGGTGTGTTTCTCCTGGTACTCGGTCATGTCGATGCGAATCATGGCTCGCTCATCGTCGAACAGGGCTTCGGCCAGCGCCCGAGCCAGTTCCGTCTTGCCCACGCCGGTGGGTCCCAGGAAGATGAAGCTGCCGATGGGCCGGTTAGGATCTTTGAGTCCCGAACGGGCGCGCATCACGGCGTCGGCCACGGCGCGCACCGCCTCGTCCTGTCCCACGACCCGCTTGTGAAGCTCCTCTTCCAGGTGGAGGAGCTTCTGCATCTCTCCTTCGAGCAGTTTGGAGACCGGGATGCCCGTCCAGCGACTGACCACTTCGGCGATATCCTCTTCGTCGACTTCCTCCTTGATGAGCCGCGTCTCGCCCTGCTCGCTGAGCTTGGCTTCTTCCTCCTGAAGTTCCCGCTCCAGTTGGGCGAGCTTGCCGTACTTCAGTTCGGCCACCCGGTTGAGATCGTACTGCCGTTCGGCCTGTTCGATCTCCAGCTTGGTCTGCTCGATCTGCTCGCGCAGGGCGCGGAGGCGTCCGATGGCCTGTTTCTCCGCTTCCCATCGGGCGCGGAGGGCATCGGCTTCGGCCTTGAGATCGGCCAGTTGTTTCTCCAGCTTGGCCAATCGCTCTTTGGACGCCGGATCGGTCTCCTTCTTCAACGCCTCGCGTTCGATCTCCAGTTGCATCACCCGGCGGAGGATCTCATCCAGTTCCGAGGGCATGGAATCGATCTCGGTGCGCAGCTTGGCCGCCGCCTCATCGACCAGATCGATGGCCTTGTCGGGAAGAAAGCGATCCGAGATGTAGCGATTGGAGAGCACGGCGGCGGCCACCAGAGCGGCGTCCTTGATGCGCACGCCATGATGGACCTCGTAACGCTCCTTGAGGCCGCGCAGGATGGAGATGGTATCTTCCACCGACGGCTCATCGACGAGCACCGGCTGGAATCGGCGTTCCAGGGCGGCGTCCTTCTCGATGTACTTCCGGTACTCATCCAGCGTCGTCGCCCCGATGCAGTGCAGTTCGCCTCGGGCGAGCATGGGTTTGAGGATGTTGCTGGCGTCCATGGCCCCTTCGGCCTTGCCCGCGCCCACCACCGTATGCAACTCGTCGATGAACAGGATGATGTCGCCCTCGGATTGCTGGACCTCTTTGAGGACCGCCTTGAGCCGCTCCTCGAACTCGCCGCGATACTTGGCGCCGGCGATGAGCGCGCCCATATCCAGGGCGATGATGCGCTTGTTCTTCAGGCCCTCGGGAACGTCGCCGCGCACGATGCGCTGCGCCAGGCCCTCCACGATCGCCGTCTTGCCCACTCCGGGATCGCCGATGAGGACGGGATTATTCTTGGTGCGTCGCGACAGCACCTGAATGACGCGACGAATCTCCTCGTCCCGGCCGATGACCGGATCGAGTTTGCCCTGAGCGGCCAGTTGCGTGAGGTCGCGGCCGTAGCGCTCCAGCGCCTGGTAGGTCGCTTCCGGCGTCGGCGAAGTGACTCGCTGACTCCCCCGCACCTGTTGCAACGCCTGCATCAATCGCTCGCGCGTGATGCCGAATTCCTTGAAGATGCGCCCGGCGGCCCCTCCATCGTCGATGGTGGCCAACAGGATGTGCTCCACTGAGACGTACTCGTCTTTGAGCCGCTTGGCCTCGTCCTCGGCGCGAGCCAGGAGTTGATTGAGACGACCGGTGATATACACCTGATCGGGCGCCCCTCCAGGACCGGAGACGCGCGGCCGGCGCTCCAGTTCCTCTTCCAGGCGCTGTTTGAGCCCGGCGGCGTCGACCTCCGCCTTGGCGAGGATGGCCGGCGCCAACCCTTGCTCCTGCTCCAGCAAAGCGACCAGCAGATGTTCCACGTCCATCTGTGGGTGACTGTACCGCGCCGCTTTGGCCTGCGCGGCGGCGAGCGCCTGCTGGACTTTTTCCGTCATGCGATTGATATCCATACGTTCATTACCTCCCTTGATGATCTCTCGTCATCGGATCTGGCCCGTCGTTCGTCAAGGCCCGGACCCCCGGAGGGAGCGGGAGGCCGCCTCGTCCCGACGGGACGCGCGCGCCCCACGGACGACGGACCCCGGATCGATCCCTACGGGCCACCGAAGTTGTGTGCTCATCGGAGATCGCCAAATGTGACCTCCCGCTCCCGGGTATCCAGGATGGCATAATATCCTTCGCTCAATCGGCCGGGGCAGACGACCATCGTATTGCCCACGACGAGCTTGCCCTTGCGGCCCGATTGTCGAGACGCCACGGCGAACCGTGGATCATAGGTTTTGATGATATGGCCAACGATCTCATGGCCGATGTCGCCCTCTTCGCCCTCCAGCTTGTCGGTCGGCGGCGTGTGGAAGAGCAAGATCTTCTCCTGATCCAGATGGCGCAAGAAATCGAGCGAGAATTCCGCTTCCCATCCCGGATAGCGGAGGAAGAATTCGTGCTCCCGCTCATCGTGGGTGATCTCGCCGCCGAATCCGGCCACCACGACATCCCCGCCCAATGGGGCGAAGCTCCGATGCACCATGTACACGTGCGGAGCGACGATCTCCGTATTGAAGGCGGCCTGCAGGAAGAACCGCTCGGGCGCGTCATTCTTCCCCGGCACGATATAGACGGGCACGCCGAGGGCATTGAGGAGCCCGAAGAACCGATTGATCGACTGGGCATCATCGTCGCGTTCTCGCGCCACGTCGGGCTGATTCAGATCGGGCCGACGATGCTCGGCGCGAGCCCGCTCCCACTCGGCCCGACGGGCCTCGGCGCGAAGGACATTGCCGGTGAACACGACCGCGTCCACGCCCGCGCCTTTGACGACATCGGGCAAGCGATCCAAATAGGTGAATTCTTCGTGCACGTCGCTGATGGCGAGTATCTTCATCGTTCCCCCTCCTCATGATGGTTTATGGTGTCCGCGGTCCGTCGCCCCCCTCGCTTCGATC
>RFHM01000339.1 GCA_003696865.1 Acidobacteriota bacterium
AGATAACCCCTTGTTCTCGGCCATTCAATTATCTCAGTCCTGGCTCAATTTTTACGATATGTTTCACCTGGACCTTCAGGCCGAATTGGTCGTCCTCAGCGCCTGTCAGACGGGAGTGAGCAAAGTGTTCGCCGGCGATGAACTCATCGGTCTGATGCGGGGATTCCTGTATGCGGGAGCGCCGTCTTTGATCCTCAGCCTCTGGGCCGTCCACGATCAATCGACGGCCGAGATGATGCGCGTCTTTTACACCGAGTTGCAACGAGGTCGTTCCGCCCGGGCGGCGCTCAGGGAAGCACAGCTGATCATTCGAGAGAGGTATCCGCATCCCTATTACTGGGCCCCGTTCGTGCTCATGGGACGGCCATGATGATCCGGCCTCTTGGATGGCCACGAGGCTGGCAGATCCAGCTCCTTGACGCCCAGAGTCGACGGTCTCTTTACTCTCCACGCCGCCTTCTCTGCCCTTCTTCGAACATCACCGCAGAGGCGCAGAGAACGCAAAGATCCTCCAACAGGCTCTTTTCACCCCCTCAGTGTGGTTGGCAAGGCCATGACTGACTCCCTCGAAAATAGACGACGGACGACCGAGGTTCTCTTTTCATCCCATCGGTGTGGTTGGCAAGGCCATGACTGACTCCCTCGAAAACTGGACAGCGTCGGAAACATTCTGTACCATACGCCCGAACGTTCATCGCGGGAGAAGATATGGCTCACGGAGAACGGGTCGTCGTTATCGGAGGAGTGGCCGGGGGCATGTCAGCGGCGGCGCGCGCCAAGCGCGTCAATCCTCATCTGGACGTCGTGGTACTGGAGCGAAGCCCGTACGTTTCCTACGGCGCTTGTGGGTTACCGTATTTCATCGCCGGACTCATTCCCGATCATCGTCGGCTGATCGTCTATACGCCGGAATACCTCCGCCAGGAACGCGGCATCGATGTTCGCACCAACGCCGAAGTCATCCAGATCCGACCGGCGGAACGGGCGGTCATCGCGCGCGACTCTCAGAGCGGCCGGGAGGAGAAAATCGGCTACGACTATCTCGTCATCGCCACCGGAGCCAGGCCGATTCGCCCCTCGCTGCCGGGGATGGAGCTGGACAACGTCTTCGTGCTCCGCAGCCTCGAACACGGCATCCACTTGCAACGAGCCATCGCCGAGATGTCGCCGCGCCGAGCAGTCATCATCGGCGCCGGATACATCGGCCTGGAAATGGCCGAAGCGCTCCGCCTGCGCGGCCTGGACGTCACCGTGGTGGAAGCGCTGGATCACGTTCTCGGTCACCTGGAGCCGGACATCAGTCGCCTCGTCGAAGAGGAGCTGGCGGCCAAAGGCGCACACCTGCTCAAGATGACCAAGGTCACGGCCTTGGAAGGTGATGCTCGAGGGCGCGTCCGGCGCGTCCTGACCGATCGCGGCGAGCAAATAGACGCCGAACTCGTGCTCGTCGGCATCGGCATCCGCCCGGCAGTGGCGCTGGCCGAAGAGGCCGGGATTGCCCTCGGACCGACCGGCGCCATCGCCGTCAACGAACGACAGGAGACCAATATCGCTCGGATTTACGCGGCCGGCGATTGCTGTGAGGCGAGGCACATTGTGACCGGTCAACCCACCTGGATTCCCCTGGGACCGGCAGCCAATAAGCAGGGGAGAGTCGTGGGAGACAATGTCGCCGGTCGTCGCGCTCGATTTGCCGGCGTGGTAGGGACGGCGGTGACCAAGGTATTCGATCTGGCCGTCGCCCGCACCGGCCTCTCCGTCGATCAGGCCAAGAGAGCGGGATTCAAGCCGGGAGCGGCCGCGATCACGGCTTCATCGCGAGCGGGGTATTATCCTGGCGGACAGCCGATCACCGTGAAGGTGATCTTCGATCGAGAGAGTCAGCGATTACTCGGCGCCCAGATGGTGGGCCGCGAGGGCGTGGCCAAGCGCATCGATATCTTCGCCACCGCCCTTCACGCCGATATGACGCTCTCGGAGATGGCCGGACTCGATCTCAGCTACGCTCCGCCATTTGCGCCCGTCTGGGATCCCGTCCTGATCGCCGTCAATGCTGCCTTGAAACAGCGCTAGCCCGGACGGCATCGCCTCTGCCAACATCATTGAGCGGCGCTCGTGATCGCGGAAGCCGAGGCGCTCCCCAGAGCACCCGATCATGCCCCAAACGAGTCGGCGCGGCGCGCTCATCGACGGGAAGATTGCTCAATTGTCGGTTCCGGAATGGAGTTCACTTCTGATTGGCATTTTCGCCTTGCCATGATCCTTCGCCGCTGAGCGGCCGAATCATCTCTCTGTTCGGACGTTAACCCTTGGTCTTCTGACGAACCGAAGATGCTTGACGCGGTCGGCATTCATCGTGAAGGCCGTGATATTACCGCGCTCGTCGCGAAGGAAGTGAAGATGGAGACCGGAAACGGTGAACCAATCGGCGAGAGTCGGTTGAAGCGGGTCCCTCGGCGAATGCTTGTATTTATTCTCGTGGCGCAGGTATAATCGGCCGTCCTTCAGGACGACGTTATAGCCCACCTGTAACTCCTCGCTGAAGTAGGTTCCCACGTACTTCCGCAACGCGTCCGGGGTGGGGGAGACAAGGCGTACCCTTTCCAAAACCACCGGTCGTCGCCCCTCGACGTGAACGCGCAGGCGGGAGGGAGCGGCACCACTTCGCTCTTCGAAGCTGACCTCAATGTGGACGGGCGCGTTCATCGCGCGAAATCGCCACCTGGTGATGGGCATGAGCCGGAAGCGCCGACGACCCACCTTGGCGATCAACATTCCTTCGGCCGTCGAGATTTGCCAGACGGCGCCCGTCTCAGGATCGTAGAAGGCTCCCGTCATGGCGCTCAGCTCTCGCTCGGAGAGCCTAACCGATGGGCGCTCCCCGGCTCCGGCCGCTTTCGCTTCGGGCCTCATCTGATCGGCGAGGAAAATGTCGGCCACCTGCCGGGCCAATCGGCTGGGGTTGATGGTGCTGAGGTTACACAGGCAAATCACGGAAAATCGCTGTTCGGGGAAACGGATCATCTCTGCCCGGAAACCGACGAAGGCGCCACCATGGCTGATCATTCTCAGCCCTTTGTACTCGCCGAGGCGCAAGCCGAATGCGTAATCCAGCGTCTTTCCGTCATTGAGCGTTCCCGGCGTCAGGAGCTGATCGATCAGGGCGCGACCACCAACTCGAGGATGATAGAAATTCTGATCCCATCGAAACAGGTCTTCGACGGAGGTGAACAGGCCACCATCGCCGACCATATCCAGGGTGGTCATGGAGATCTTGAATCCGCCTCCTTCCTTCGGCGCATAACCGGAGGCGCGATTTTCGACGATCATCGTGTGATCGTCGTGAAAGTGAGTGTGATTCATGCCCAGCGGCTCAAAGATGAGTTCCCTGGCCAACTCGCGCAGCGATTTCCCCGTGGCTCGCTTGACGATGAGGGAGAGCAGGAAATATCCGGAGTTGCTGTACAAGAAATCGTCACCGGGTTTGAAGTTGAGCTCCCTCTGCCGGGCCAGCAGATCGAGGACCTCCTCATCGGTGTAGAAATCGTCCGGGCGCATTCCGGCCAGATCCATCAGGGTGAGGTAATCGCGAATGCCGCTGGTGTGATGAATGAGGTGACGGATCGTGATGGGCGTCCCGTAGTCGGGCATCTCGGGGAGATATTTTCGAATATCATCGTCTAATGAGAGCTTCCCTCGCTGAGCCAGAAGGACGACTGTGGCCGCGGTGAACTGTTTGGAGGTCGAGCCGATGCGGAATACCGTCGTGGGCGAGATGGGAATATGGTGTTCCAGATTGGCCATCCCGTATCCCCGCTTGTAAATGAATCGCCCGTCCTTGATGACGCCCACGGCGCACCCGGGAGAATCGGGTCGATCCCAGGGAGCGAACAGTTCGTCGACGCGGGCACTCTGCACCTCTCTGCCCTGCCGGTCCTCCGGTTGACCGACAAAGGCCGGAGAACCCATCGCCAGGAGAAACAGGAGAACGTGCCACACGCTCTTTCTCATCCTCAGTCGCATAGCATGCACCTCCAGTCGTGGTCCACCACTCGACCCGCTTTGTGACTACACGCGTTCATCAGCCATCCGTCGGATGGAGTATCAAACTTTCGTCTCTCTGTCAATTGGAGGTCGATAACGGCGATAGCGACATCTTCGTCCCTCACCCTGACAATCACCGCCGAGGCGCAGAGAACGCAGAGATCCTCCAATCGGCGAGGTGTCGGCCATCCGGAGCGCGGCTCATCCATGTTGACCCACGACCGGCGGCTCCCCGGCGTAGTCGGTGGGGTCGGGAAAGCCCGCTCGCCGGAAAGCCTCTCGCCGCTCAGCGCATTTGGTACACCGGCCACAATGCCGGCGATCGACGGGCGCCAGGCAGGAAAACGTCAGTCCCAGTGGCCACGAACGACCGCGCCGGACGACGTCACTTTTGGTGAGCTGCGCGTACGGCGTGATGATGTGCACGGAGCTGTTGAGTCCCCGGCTGAGGAGCCGTTCGTACTGGCGAAAAAAAGCGGGCGTGCTATCCGGGAATGGATTCGAGCGGAGAACGCCCAGGGCGATCACGGGAATCTGGTGAAGGACGCAATAGACGGCGGCTTTCGCCAACAGGATGAGGTTTCGTCCGGGGAGGTAGTTGGCATCCAGCGGAGCTCGAGCATCGGGAACCCGGTCGCCGGTCGTGCTCCAATGCCGGCCGTAGACGTCCTCCATGGGGAAATGAAGCTGTGTGACCGGCTGGATGTTAGGTTGATCGACGGCGTCGAGGAACCTGGCGAGCCAGAACAACTCGGCCGATTCCCAAACCAGTCCATTTCTGACGAATACGGGATGGACCTCCCCATAGTCCTGGGCCAACTCGCAGGCGAGCACGCCGCTATCGAGTCCACCACTGATGAGGACGCAAACTTTTTCCTGTGTCATCGCTCGCGTCGTTGGATCGCCCACGTCCGGCATGAGGCGGTCATTGCTTCTTTCTCAGGCTGCGCACATCTCCGGAGAGGATCGTCTCTCGCGCTCCGGTCGGCGTCTCTACGATCAGCGCCCCCTCTGGGGTGAGGCCCCGCGTCACGCCGACGATGGTCCGGTCGCAGGTGACCACCTTCACCGGCTTATCTTCGGCGTAAGTGGAGAGTTGGCACCACCGATGAACGATGTCGCCGGCGCCCTGACGGAGAAAGAGATCGTACCAGGCATCGAGCTGGACGTAGAGTCGTTGTCGGAAGTCATCGGCATCGATGGCCCGACCCGTCTCCAGCTTGAGCGATGTCGCTTCGGCGGCCAGTTCCGGCGGGAACGACGTCTGGTTGAGGTTCACGCCGATGCCGCTGATGACATAGGCCAGTCGGTGATGCTTCACTTCGGCTTCGGCCAGTATTCCGGCGAACTTGCGATCGCCGATGAGCAAATCGTTGGGCCACTTGATGTCGGCGGTCAACCGGTACTGCTGAGAGACCAATTCGGCCAACGCCACAGCGATGACCAGGCTGAGCACGGGCAGGTCCGACGCGGGGATGGTCGGTCTCAGAATGATAGAATGATAAAGCCCTTCGCTTCTCGGAGAGAGCCAGGTGCGGCCCAACCGCCCGCGTCCGGCGGTTTGCTCTTCGGCCACCACGACGGTCCCTTCCCCTGCACCGCATTCGGCCAACTCGCGGGCAACGTCATTGGTCGACGTGACGGAGGCGTAATGATAAACGATATTATTAAAGCGTCGAAGTTTAGGAGCTGGAGTGCTCATGGCTCATATGGTCGTGATCTTAAGACTGATATCCACGGCGGGCGCCGAGTGAGTGATCGCGCCCACCGAGATGTAATCGACGCCAGCTTCGGCATACTGGCGCACGTTGTCCAGTGTGATGGAGCCGGAGGCCTCCAACAAGACGTGAGGCGCTGTGGCGCGGGCGATCTGGACGGCTTCCCGCACCATCTCCGGCGTCATGTTGTCCAGCAGAATGAGATCGGCCGAAGCCGCCAGGGCTTCGCGCAGTTCGTTCAGATTCTTCACCTCGACTTCGATCTTATGCAGATGCCCCAGGCGGCGGCGCGCGCGCTCGATCGCCGTCCGAACGTCGCCGACCAGCGCCAGATGATTGTCTTTGATGAGCACGCCATCGTCGAGTCCGAATCGATGATTATGCCCACCGCCCATGAGGACGGCGTATTTCTCCAGCATCCTCAAACCCGGCGTCGTCTTGCGAGTATCCAGGATCTTGGCTTGGGTTCCCGCCACCGCATCGACGTAGGCTCGCGTGAGCGTGGCGATGCCCGACAAGTGGCGCAGCACGTTGAGAGCCGTGCGCTCGCCCATGAGCAATACATCGGCGGGACCTTTCACCCGGGCGAACACATCGCCCTGACGGATCCGTTCACCATCGGCGGCAAAGGCTTCGATCTCCACCGGCGATTCCAGCACGCCGAATACGGCATCGGCTACCTCCAGGCCGGCCAACACGAGATCCTGTTTGGCGATGAATCGCCCGCGCGCGGTGACCGCCGTGGTGAGCACCGCCTGGGTGGTGATATCGCCACGCCCGAGATCTTCGGCGATGAATTCGCTGGCCAGTTTGAAAAGCTCGGAGGAACTCAGTCTCATTGGTCTCGGCTATGGGATGAACGGTCCATAGATTGACCCAGAAGGCGGGGGCATCGACGATGCCTCGCGGTCCTGTGCCTCGTCGGCGACTTCTGCGTTCATCTGTGTCCCGTTCCTGTATGCGCGCCACGAGATGGTCACCCCAAGTTGTGCAACATCTCTTTCAATCGTCGACGTTTCTCCTCCAATTGCCGGTAGCGCTCTCGCGTGGAGGCGACCACCTCTTCGGCGGCCCGTTCCAGGAATTGTCGATTGTTCAAGCGACGATGTAACTGTTCCAACTCCTTCTCGATCTTGGCCAGATTCTTATTGAGCCGCGCACTCTCTTTCTCCACATCGATGAGCCCTTCCAGGGGCACGGCGATCTCCATACCGGCGATGATATCGCGGGCCACGTGGCGCAATCCCTCGGTCGAGGGAACGTATGTGATCTGACGGACGCGCGCCAACCGTCGAATGTGTTCGCGGTTGCTCTCGATGAGTTCCTGCATCGTGCCGTTGGGCGAGTGCGCGAGCACATCGAGTTCCCGCGCTTGATCGATATGCAATTCGGCCCGGATATTGCGGATCTTCTTGATCAGCTCGATGAGGATGCCCATCTGCTGTTCGGCGTCCTCGTCGATGAGCGCAGCGTCGGCCTCCGGATAAGTCGCCAGACAGATGGTCTCTGTCGACTTCTCCAACGGGAGCCGTTGCCACAGTTCTTCGGTGATGAACGGCATGAACGGATGGAGCATTCTCAAGGATGTTTCCAGCACGTACACTAACCGTCTTCGGGCCGCTTCCACGCCCGGCGTCGTCTGCGGAGAGCTGACGCGCGCTTTGGAGAATTCGATATACCAGTCGCAGAAATCATGCCAGAAGAAATGATACAACAGATGAGCCGCCTCATGGAAGCGGAACTCTTCCAGCGCGCGGTTGACCTCGCCGATCGTCCGATGCAGGACGCTCAGCATCCAGCGATCATGCAGCGCCAGGTGCTCGCGCGAGGGACCCGGTTCGGCTTTCAGCGTCGAACAGTTCAGGAGCACGAACCGGGCCGCATTCCAGATCTTGTTGCAGAAGTTCCGATGGGCCTCCATCTTGGAGTACTGGAGGACGATATCCATCCCCGGCGTCGCCGATGAGGCGAGCGTGAACCGCACGGCATCGGTTCCATACTGCTCGAACACATCCAGGGGATCGATGATGTTGCCTTTCATCTTGGACATCTTCTGGCCGTAGGGATCGCGGATGAGCCCGGTGATGAACACGGTACGGAAGGGGACGCTATCGGGATCGTAGGCGTGTCGCCGCGAGGGATGGTCCTTCATGAACTTGAGGCCCATCATCATCATGCGCGCCACCCAGAAGAAGATGATGTCGAATCCGGTGATGAGCACGGAAGTGGGATAGAAGGTGCGCAGATCCTCGGTATCGTCGGGCCACCCCAGCGTGGAGAACGGCCAGAGCGCCGAGCTGAACCAGGTATCCAACACGTCCTCGTCCTGCCGGAGGTCCGTGCTACCACAGGTGGCGCAGGCAGTGGGCGTCTGCCGAGCGACGGTGACGTGCTCCTGGGGGCAGTACCAGGCAGGGATACGGTGTCCCCACCACAGTTGCCGCGAGATGCACCAGTCGCGAATATTCTCCAGCCAATCGAAATACGTCTTCTCCCAATTGGAGGGAACGAATCGCGTGCGCCCCTGCTTGACGGCCTGGATGGCCTCCTCGGCCATCGGCTTGACGTTGAGGAACCACTGCATGGAGACCAGCGGCTCGATGACCGTATGACAGCGGTCGCAGTGCCCCACGTTGTGGGTGTAGTCTTCGACGCGGATGAGCTGTCCGGTTTTCTCCAATTCTTCGACGATGCGTCGGCGCGCCTCATAGCGATCCAGACCGGCGAATGGTCCCGCCTCCTCGGTCATGCGCCCTTGTTTGTCGATGACGACGATGGACGGCAGATTGTGCTGTCGTCCGATTTCGTAATCGGCAGGATCGTGTGCCGGCGTGACCTTCACCACGCCCGTCCCGAACTCTTTCTCCACCAGCTCCGTCTCGATGACCGGCAACTCTCGTCCCACCAGGGGGAGGATCACCGTCGCCCCGCGCAAGTGCCGATAGCGTTCATCGGTCGGGTGAATGGCCACCGCCGTATCGCCGAGCATCGTCTCCGGACGGGTGGTGGCGACCACCACGGCCTCGCCTTCGTCTCGTCCCCGGTCGCCGGTCTCGCGCTTGATCTGATAGGCGATGTAATAGAGTTTGCCGCGCACTTCTTTCTTGGGCGCTTCCAGATCGGAGAGCGCCGTCTGGCATCGCGGACACCAATTGACGATATAATGGCTGCGGTAAATGAGCCCCTCCTCGTAGAGGCGCACGAAGGCTTCCCGAACCGCCCGGGAGAGCCCTTCATCGAGCGTGAATCGCTCGCGAGTCCAATCGACCGAGGCCCCTTCCAGGCGCATTTGTTTCTGGATGGTTCCTCCGGAATGCTCTTTCCACTGCCAGACGCGCTTCTCGAACTCCACGCGACCCAGCGCTTCTCGCGTGAGCCCTTCTTCGGCCAGCATGCGCTCGACGACCACCTGAGTGGCGATGCCGGCATGATCGGTGCCCGGCAACCAGAGCGCCTTGTATCCCTGCATGCGCCGCCACCGGGTGAGGATGTCCATCAAGGTGTGTTGCAACGCGTGACCCATATGGAGATATCCGGTCACGTTGGGTGGCGGGATGACGATGCAAAAGGGCGTCCCCTCGGGATGAACCTCCGGCTTGAAAAATCCCCGGCTCTCCCACCAGGGATACCACCGCTTTTCCGCTTCTTTGGGGTTATAGGCTTTAGGAATATCTTGTGACGTCATAGGCTTCAAAATGAGTGGGGATCAAGCTCGACCACTTGATCCCCCTACTGCATGGCTGCCGCTTTCGCCTCGAGAGCCGGCTCCGGGAACGGCCACGTCGGAGAAGCCTCCGGCGATGGCCGCCGACCGCGGGCTCGTGGCGTCACCGTCCGGCTCGCTCATCATTTTTTGGCTTGGCTCTTCTTCCGTTTTTTCTTGTGCTTCTTCTTGGTCTCTTTCGTCTTCTTGGTTTTCTTCATCTTGGTCTGGCGGGAGGATTGTTCGGCCCCGCCGACGCGAACTTTTTGTTCACCCCGCGCACCGGCCTTGGCGCCCGGCGTGATCGGGCCGGATGGACCGACCACGACGGTACTCGACGTCGGCGTCACCACGGTCTTGGGTCGCGAGTACTGCTCGGCCGTGGCGATGAGGTCCTCGGTGGTCGTGTCTCTCTTGAGCAACAGGCCATTGCGGGGCACGTGCATGTTGGGATTGGCGATGAGGCCGAGCACGGGCCCGAAAATGGAGCCGAAGAATCCCGGATCGGGGCGCTCCACTCGCGCAGCGATCTCTACCGGCTCGGCTTCAGGGACCGGCTTCCCCATCATCTCGATCATGTTGGCCGCCCGCTGGCGATAAGGACTGTCCGGGAATTGACGGACCAGACGCGCCAGATACTTGGCCGCTTCATCCGGCTCTTCCAGTTCGAACAACACCTTGCCCAACCGGAACAGCGTTTCGTCCATCTTGGAATATTCGGGATACTCCTCGGCCACCTCTTGTAATCGACTCCGCGCACCTTTGAGCCGCTTCCGCTTCATTTGCAATCGGGCGATTTCCATATCGTGTTCGGCGATATGATTGCGCACTTTCCGCAGCCACTCCTGGATCTCTTCCTTGCGATCGGTGTTGGGATATCGCTGGAGCACAGTGAGCAACGCCTTTTCCGCCTTCTTGGCCGCGGTCACATCGCGATTGGGAGCGAGAATCTGTCGGAGATGAACGAACGCCACCTGCATCAACGCATCGTCGGCGAGCGGGTGCGTGGGGAAGAAATTGGCGAAGTCCTTGTATTCGACGCGAGCTTGAGCCAGCGCTTCAGTCGTTCCTTCGCGATAAAACGAGTCGGCGATGGCCAGCTTGGCCATGGGCACGTAGGCGCTATCCGGATAGGTGGTGATGAGCGTATTGAGCAACAATCGGCCCACGATGTACCGATTCTTATTCAATTCATGCAATCCCTGTTCGAAGAGCTCGATGTCCCGCGGCGTCTCTTTTCCGACGTTTTTCTTGCCTCGACCACAGCCGGTCACCAGCAGTCCGACGATCAAAGCCAAGGTCGCAATCTTTGCCCACTTCATAGGTCCTACCTCCTCCTTCGATCCTGATCGAAGGTCACGTGAAGGCTCGCGCTTGCTGCTGCCGAGCGATATCCAGCATCTGCCGGACCACAGCGGCGGGATCGGACGCTCCGAAAATGGCCGATCCGGCGACGATCATGTGGGCTCCGCTGGCGATGACCTGCTCCAGATTCTCCGGCGAGATGCCGCCGTCGATCTCGATCCGCACCGGAAGGCCCCGTTGGCGAATGAGGTGATCCAACCGACGGACCTTCTCGCAAGACGATGGAATGAACTGTTGCCCGCCAAATCCCGGATTCACCGACATCACCAGCACATAATCGGCGTAGGGCAATCCCTCCTCCACGGCCACGAGGGGCGTCGCCGGATTGAGGGCGATGCCCGCCTGGCACCCCAATTCCCGAATCCGCGTGAGCGCGCGATGAAGATGAGGCGTGGCTTCCACATGAACGGAGATGAGATTGGCTCCCGCCGCCGCGAACTCTTCCAGATAGCGCTCCGGCTCCACGATCATCAGATGAACATCCAACGGCAAAGCCGTCGACCGCCGCGCCGCTTCCACGATGAGCGGCCCTACCGTGATGTTGGGCACGAACCGCCCATCCATCACATCGATGTGAATGAGCGAAGCGCCCGCCTGTTCAACGAGATGGATTTGCTCGCCCAGGCAGGTGAAATCAGCCGACAGGATCGATGGCGCAATCTCGATCATAAACCGAGTCTCGATTGGCAAAGATACAATTTTATCTTGCCGAGCGCAATTGGCCAAGGTCGCGCGGTCCGATGCTCACCTGAACCCGAAGAGGCTGACCGCGCTTGGCCGTCATCCCCGCGGGCGGCCATTGCTTGACGATGGTGTTGGCCGGTTGCGTCGTATGAATGGTGCTTTTCACCTCCAGATGCAATCCCGCCTGGCGCGCTCGTTGCTGGGCCGGACCGAGCTTTTGACCGACTACATTGGGCACCGTCACCGTCGGTTGATGCATGGCCAAATAGAGGGCGACGGCGGCGCTCGTCACAAACACGAAACCCAGCAGGATCAAAACCAGTGCATCTCTGACGGCGCCGATGGCGACCTCCAAGATGCGCGCTCGCACTCTTTTCATCCCGAGCTTCTCAACTCCGAAGTCTACCACCTCCTCAAACCGGGTTTCAACCGTAATCTGTCGCCCCCGCCGACCCCGCCGACCCGGGCGCACCATGGGCGACTCCTTCGAAAATCACCGCCGAGGCGCAGAGAACGCAGGGATCTTCCAACGGGCCATTTTCGTCCTTTCGGCGTGCTCCCCCAGGCCATGAGGAACTCCCAAATAAGCGGCGCGAACTCGTCGGCGACTCCCTCGAAAATAGGCGACGGGAGACCGATGACCGGCGACCGAGGCTTTCTTTTCATCCCCTCGGTGTGGCTCGAGCGCACCATGAGCGACTCCTTCGATCCACATGGCGCGGCTTGCCTCTCATCGCCGCCAGTGACATACTCTCTTCGACGCTCGTTCGAAGCGGGTCGCCGACAGAGATGTTGATCGAGGGGAGATGACATCATGCACAATAATCATCGTCGGGTCGCCATCGTCGATGGATGCCGAACGCCGTTTGCCAAGGCCGGGACGCTGTTCAAGCATCTGACGGCTTATGAACTGGGCCGGATCGCCACCGTCGAGTTGCTCAATCGAACCGAACTCGACCCCAACGAGATCGATGAAGTGATCTTCGGGACGGTGATACCGACCATCAAAACGTCCAACATCGCCCGCGAGATCGCCCTGGATGCCGGCATTCCCAAGCACGTGCCCGCGTTCTCCGTGGCTCGCGCCTGTGCCTCGGCCAATCAGGCCATCGTCAGCGCAGCCGAGGCCATCATGGTGGGGCGATGCGATACGGTCATCGCCGGGGGCGCCGAATCGCTGTCCGATCCGCCCATCCTCTTCTCCCCGGCGATGCGCCAGGCTTTTCTCAAGGCGTCCAAGGCCAAGTCTCTCGGCGAGAAAATCGGCGCGTTTCGCGGCATCGGCTGGCGCGATTTGGCGCCCGAGGCGCCGGCCATCGCCGAGCGGGTCACGGGATTGACCATGGGCGAGTCGGCGGAGAAGATGGCCAAAGAGAACGGCATCTCGCGGGAGGAGCAAGATCGATTCGCCTATCGCAGTCACCGGCTGGCCGCCGCCGCCACCGATGACGGTCGCCTCACCCGGGAAATCGTCCCCACCCATGTGCCGCCGGACTTCACCATCACCGTCAAGAGCGATAACGGCATCCGCCGCGATACCAGCCTGGAAGCCCTCGCCGCGCTCCCTCCGGTGTTCGATCGACAATACGGATCGGTCACCGCCGGGAATTCCTCGCCATTGACCGACGGCGCCTCGGCGCTGCTCATCATGTCCGAAGAGAAGGCCAAAGCGCTCGGGTATGAACCGCTCGGCTACATTCGCTCGTACGCCTTCGCCGCCCTGTCGCCCTGGGAGCAGTTGTTGATGGGACCGGCCTACGCCGCGCCCGTGGCGCTGGACCGCGCCGGATTGACGCTCAAGGACATGGATCTCATCGAGATGCACGAAGCCTTCGCCGCTCAGGTCCTCTCTAATATCAGAGCTTTCGAATCGCGCACGTTCGCTCGGGAAAAACTGGGTCGCGAAGAACCGTTGGGCGAAGTCGATATGGAGAAAGTGAACGTCTGCGGCGGCTCCATCGCCATCGGTCACCCGTTCGGCGCTACCGGCGGGCGACTCACCATCACCATTCTCAACGAACTGAAGCGCCGGGGGGGACAGTTCGGACTCATCACCGTGTGCGCCGCCGGAGCTATGGGATTCGCTATGGTCGTCGAACGGGAATGAGCGGCCGGAGAACGCACCGAAAGACCGCCACCCGAGGCTCTCAGGCTCCGTCTCTCCCGCCTCCTCCGCTGGCGGATGACATCTGACACCGACCCCTCAGCGCCCTCGAATGTGCAGTTCCCTGAGCACGTTCTCGGCGTGGCCGACCTTTTCGGTGACGAATAACACGTACCGGATGTCGACGGCGATGCCGCGGGAGAGCGCCGGATTGAACACGTAATCGCTCCCCAATCCTTCGTAGTTGCCGTCAAAGATGACGCCGATGATGTCGCCCCGCCCATTCATGATCGGACTGCCGGAATTGCCGCCGGTGATATCCACGTCGGAGATGAACGCCACCGGCACATCGCCCAATCGCGGATCGGCGTAAGGGCCGAAATCCTTGGATCGCTCCAGCGCCTTGAGCGGTTCGGGCACGTCGAACGGTTCCCGACCGGTATCCTTCTCAATGACCCCTCGGAGCGTCGTCACATAATCGTAGTAGACGGCATCGCGAGGCTTGTATCCCCGGATTCGCCCATAAGTGAAACGCAACGTCCGGTTGGCGTCGGGATAGAGCGGCGTCTTCTTCCATCGACTCATCCCCTCGATGTAGAGCGGGCGAAGTCGGGTCACGGCGGCGACGAATTTCTGGAACCGTCGGTTCAGTTGGTCTAATTCGGCCTGCGCGTCGGCGACGAACGCGAGGATGGGGTCATCGAGCGCTCGCCATTCCGCGGCCGTCATATCGAATAAGGCGATGATGGATTCGGCGGAGGCGAAGCGAGGACTCTCCAGCACCTGGCGAGCGAATGCCGCTTCGGCCCGCCGTCGTTCCTGGCCGCTCTTGCCGGCGAACATCTTTTCTATTGCTTCGATCTTCTGCTCCTCGGGCAGCTCATCAGCCTCGGCCAGAAACAATTCGATGAACGCGCGCTCGGTCTCGACATCGCGACGTTTCCACTGCTCGGGAAGCCTTCGCTTGATCCGTTCAATGGCTCGCTCCAACTCTTGGAGCGAACGCTCGGACTCGGGCTTCTCCCGCTCCCGGGCGTAGGCCCATGCGGTGGACAGCAGGTGGAGCGTATCACTGGCGTTGAGCAAGCCGCCGAGCACGTTCTGTCGCATGTCGTATTTTTCCAGATCGCGGTACGCCTCGGCGAATTCCTCGAGCAGATGTCCATATCGCGCTTTCCACTTCGGCCTTTCACTCACCGCCTGCATGAACGCCGCCTCTTCCGCTCGACGCCGTTCCAGCAAATGAGAGCGACGCAGTCCTTGCAGGGAGCCTTGAAAATTCTTCAACGCATTACTCAGACCGAAGACCTGGCTGGCGTAACGGAGGGCCAACTGGGGATCGCGCTTCTCGGCGCGTTTGAGCAGATCGATTTGATGCTGCAGGATGTCGATCTGATAGGGATAGAGCCGGCGTTGACGATAAGCGATGGAGGCGGATTCGCGATAACGGAATGTGGTGCCCGGATAGCCGAGAACCATGACGAAGTCGCCTTCCCGGTATCCGCGCAAAGAGAGGGTGAGATATTTCTCCGGCGTGTACGGGACGTTGTTCTTGGAATAGGGTGCCGGTCGACCATCCGGTCCGACGTAAGCGCGCAAGAAGGCGAAATCGCCCGAGTGTCGCGGCCATTCGAAGTTATCGGGATCACCGCCGAAATACCCGATGGCCCGAGGTGGCGCGTAAACGATGCGCACATCGGGGAGCACCTGGAAGGTGACCAGGTAGTATCGAAGCCCGTGGAGCATCTCGACGACGCGGGCGTGAATCCCTTCCGCTTCCTTTTCCGCCGCTCGAGCGATGTCCCGGCGTCGAGCCGCGATGGCCCGCTCCCGTTCGTCGGGGGACATCTTCTCGGTCACCGCCGAGAGGACGTCATCGGTGACGTCGCGAAGACTCTTGGTGATGGAGACGGTATAGTTTCTGGCCGGCAATTCCTCGTCGCGGGTTCGAGCCAGGAATCCCGTTCGACTGTAATCCTTGCCCGGCGTGCTGGCGGCGACCAGCGCTTCGTAGGCCACATGGTGGTTGGTCAGGATGAGGCCTTCGGGGGAGACGAATGCGCCGGTGCCGCCATCGACGATGACGACGGCGTCGGACAAGCTCGGACCGTGAGGGTCGTAGATGTCCCGAGGCGTGAGCTTGAAGCCCATCTTTCTCATTTTGGCCAGCGGCAACTCCTTCACCGTATCGGGGAGCCACATGCCCTCTTCGGCCCAGAATGAGAAGGGGACGGCCAATGCCATGAAACCAATGAGTAAAGCGGTCAGGATTCGATATCGCATATTCCTTACTCCTCATCCGGTGGGGATGGATTCGACCATCGTCTTATTCGAACGACGGATGATGAAGACGCCCCCTTG
>RFHM01000340.1 GCA_003696865.1 Acidobacteriota bacterium
CTTGATGAGGAGCACTTTGAGGCGCTCTCTCAGGATGGCGAAGATGATGATGTCGACGGTAACCGCCGGTTGACGAAATGAACGGGTCATGGCGTCGTCTCTTCCCATCGGTCAGGTCTTATGTGCTCTGAAGGGATCAGATCGGTCTGCCTCATTGCGGTCGGAGTTCCCTCAACACGCGTTCGCGGAGAGCCTCCAGGTTGGGACTGATTTTTACCGGGTACGTTTCGGCCCCTCGAATCCTTCGGTATTGTGCGGGCAGCCGCGCCAAATGGGCGCGCGCGGCCTCTTGAATCTCTTTCAACGTCGGGTATTGAACGCAGATCCGCCCGTTCCGCATGTATTGTTTGAGCAGCGGAACCGTTCCTTCTTCGGGCGGGTCCTCATCCATCAAGCCGATGATATCGTGGAGGTAATGGCCATGTTCGTCAAAGCGCCGCCAGATCTGTTTGCGACCGGGATAGGTGGCTTTCTCGGCGCTGAGTTTCATCTTGTATTGCACCTGACCATCGACCACCTGTTCGACGAGCTTATACACACCGCCCAGGGTCGGGGCATCATAGGAGACGGAGAGTTGGGTCCCTACGCCGAACATGTCGATGGGGGCTCCGGCGGCGAGCAGTTCGGTGATCCGGTATTCGTCCAGATCGCTGCTGACGATGATCTTCGTATCCGTCATCCCCGCTTGATCCAGGATTTGCCGAACTCGCTTACTGAGGGCGATGACATCGCCGCTGTCCAGGCGAACGCCGCGAATGGCCGGACCCAATTGGGTGGCCTTCTCGGCCGCTTTCATCGTGTCGTAGGTATCGAGCAGCAAGATGGTCGATTCGGGAAACACGCGGAAGTAGGCTTGAAACGCTTCCATTTCACTGTCGAAAGCCATCGTCCAGGAGTGAGCCGCCGTCCCATAGATGGGGATGCCGAAGATGGCGCCCGCTTCCACATTCGAGGTCCCGACGCAGCCGCCGATGAAAGCCGCTCGCGCTCCATAGAGCGCCGAGTCCATACTGTGTGCCCGGCGCGCGCCAAACTCGATGACCGGTCGCCCCTTGGCGGCCTCCACCACCCGAGCGGCCTTGGAGGCGATGGACGTTTGGAAGTTGATCATGGAGAGGAGGTACGTTTCGAGAACTTGTGCTTCGATGATGGGAGCGCGGATATAAAGAACGGGCTCGGGCGCGAAAAACGGGGTTCCTTCCGGCAGGGCCCAGACGTCGCCGGTGAAGCGAAATTGCCTCAGGTAATCGAAGAATTCGGAGGAAACGTGTCGGAATGCCGGATGTCGACGCAAAAAATCGATCTCTTGCTCGGTGAACCGGAGTTCGCTCAAGTAGCTCAAAACTTGTGCCAGCCCGGCGGCGATCAAATAACTACGTTGGGGCGGCATGTGGCGAACGAAGAGTTCGAACGTCGCCTGATGGCGGATGCCGTTCTCAAAGTAGCCCGCCGCCATGGTGAGCTCATACAGGTCGGTCATCAGTGCTGGCCAGCGGTGTCTGATCATTGCTCCCTCGGTTCCAGAAGTACTGCAATGTACACGAATCGGTGAACAGCGTCAACGGCTTTTGGCGACCACCGTGATGGAAACGCCTTGGGAGGTGGAGAGTTGGCCAAAGCGGATCATCTTCGATTGTCAATCCCAAGAATGAGCGGTATCCTGTTTCTTGCACGATCGGAAAGTGAGCGATAATCGAGGACGGTCCATGGGGAACAGGGAAACGGAAAAAGCATTACACTACCACGAGGCCACCAAGCACTCCTACTGGAGTATCCGCACCAGCGTCCATTACCTGGACTGGGACAACCAGCCTTTGCCGTTCAAGATCTATCGCGATCTCGAGCCGTTGGCACTGCCTTCCGAGTTCCCCGAGACGGGCGTCGCCACCCTCGACGCTGTCGTCGGCGCGCCCGATGTCTCCGGGACGCGAGTACCCGACCTCAACGTGTTGGCTCACATTCTCTATTACTCGGCAGGCATCACCAAGACGAAGAGGTATCCCGGCGGAGAAATACACTTCCGCGCGGCGGCTTGTGCCGGAGCGCTGTATCCCATCGAAGTCTATGTCGTTTGTGGGGATCTGCCGGGTCTGAAGGCTGGCGTCTATCATTTCAGCCCTCGCGATTTCGCTCTCAGACGGTTACGGGCGGGGGATTATCGGGGCGTGCTCGCTCGGGCGACGGCCCGTGAGCCGGCCATCTGCCGGGCGCCGGTGATACTGGTGCAGACGGCCATCAGTTGGCGCAGTTCGTGGAAGTATCGGGATCGCGCTTACCGCTATCATTTTTGGGATGATGGCATGATCCTGGCCAACGCCTTGGCGGCGGCGACGGCCCATCGGATGCCGGCCAAGGTCGTCATGGGCTTCGTCGACGATGAGGTGAATCATTTGCTCGGGGTGGATGGGGAGCGAGAAATGGCGTTGACCTTGTTCCCGCTGGGGCGCGCATCGGTGGCGCCGCCTCCTCCGGATGAGGTACCCGATCTTCGGCTGGAGACGGTACCCCTTTCAAGAAGCGAAGTCGACTATCCGCTCATTCGTGAGATGCACGCGGCGTCCACATTGAGCTCGGTCCAGGAGGTGGAGCATTGGCGGGAAGCCCCATTTGAGACGCGGGATGCGCCATGTGGGAACAATATCTTCCCGTTGCGTCCGCTGGCCGAGGATGAATGGCCGAGAGAATCCCTGGAATCGGTGATTCGACGTCGGGGCTCCACCCGTCGTTTCGCCCGGAAGGCGATCCGCTGGGAAGAACTCTCCACCATTCTCGATGGCGCCACCCGAGGGTTTCCCGCTGATTTCCTGAAGGCGAGTGGGGACCATCTGAACGATCTTTATCTCAACGTCCACGCCGTCGAGGGGATGCCGGCGGGAGCGTATTTCTATTGTTGGCGAGAACGGGCGTTAAAGCTGTTACGAGAGGGAGACGTTCGCCAGAGTTCTCAATATCTCTGCCTGGAACAGGCGCTCGGGGGAGATTCCAGCGTCACCATTTTCTATCTGGCTGATTTGTCTTCTATCCTCGGTCGATATGGAAATCGAGGCTATCGGGCGGCTCAGCTTGAGGCCGGCATCATCGGCGGGAAACTCTATCTCGGCGCCTATGCGCTCGGGCGCGGCGCCACCGGACTCACATTTTATGATGATGACGTCACCGAGTTCTTTTCGCCTCACGCCGAGGGGAAGAGCGCCATTTTCGTCACCGCGCTCGGCGTGCCCGGAAAGCGCCCCTATCTCTAGCCAACTCGGTGAGTCGATGGGGAACCCATAGGAGTTGGCCATGGTGTTGGAGCGCCACACCGAAGGGATGAAAACGCGTAGCGCACGCTGCCAGCTTGCGCCACCCTCTCTTTTCGAGGGAGTCGCCCATGACACGCCCGAGCCATACCGAGGAGATGAAAAGAACCTGTTGGAGAGTCTTTGCGTTCTCTGCGCCTCTGCGGTGATTTTTGAAGGAGAGCGAAGGCGCACCGGCGCGCCTCACATTTGGGCGGAGGAATGATGGACGAACGAGAATTTTCACCGAACGCGTCGAGGTCAAGCGGGCCAGCTATACCTGTCCCCAATGCCGGTTCCGCGCCGAATACCGCATTCGGTGGCTTCGCCGAACGAAGAAACGGTCGCTCCCTCGATATGCCACCGATGAGGATCGAATGAAGTTCGCCAAAGCGCGCGATCATCTGGTTCGCATCGATGATGAGCTCACCTGCCAGAATCCCCGGTGTGGCCGCCGCTTCGAGATTCCCAGTTTTCAAACGGTGGTGTTTCTCTGAGCCCCGCGTCTCTCACTCCCGATGTTCCAGGACGCGGTCGATGAGGCCGTATTCCACGCTCTGGGAAGCCGTCAGAATGAAATCGCGCTCGATGTCCTTGTCGATGATGTCATAGGGTTTCCCGGTGTGCTTGGCCAGCAGGGTGCTCATCGTTTTTCGCAGCCGCATGAGTTCTCGAGCGTGGATTTCAATGTCCGTCGCTTGACCACCAATCCCTTGGCCGTAGATGAACGGCTGATGAATGAGAACGCGGGCAGTGGGCAGAGCGAATCGCTTGCCTTTGGTTCCTGCCGCCAACAGCAAAGCGGCTCCACTGGCCGCCTGCCCGATGCAGGTCGTCGAGATTGCCGGTCGGACGAATTGCATGGTGTCATAAATGGCCAACGTGGCCGTGACCGAGCCTCCCGGGGAATTAATATACAGGTTGATGTCTTTATCCGGGTCTTCCGCTTCCAGAAACAGCATCTGGGCGATGATGAGATTGGCGATTTCATCGGTGATCGGGGTGCCCAGAAAGATGATGTGATCCTTGAGCAAGCGGGAATAGAGATCGTAGGCGCGATCGCCCCGGCTCGTTTGCTCGATGACCGTCGGTACGAGGTACATCCGTTCTTTCCACTTGGTTTCCATACAGTCACAGTGTAGCACACTCTGGGAATGATTCTAAGTTGGAAATACGAAAAATCGAATCCTCAATCGATCGAGCCGCGAATTCTGCGGGGGAGTGTCTGGTGCAGAAACACCGTCGGTGACGCGTGTGAAGGGGGATCAAGGCGATTTCATGATGATTGTTGGATGACGAAAGGGCGCCTTTTATGGCGTTGAGAAGAGATGCAGGTACTTCAACCCGGAGGCCGTATTGAAGAGCACGATGCGATCATCGCGACTGACCTCGGCCTCGTCGATGAGGCGCTCAAGAGCGGGCAGGCAGGCGGCACCCTCAGGGGCGGCCAGAAGTCCTTCGCTGGAAGCCAGTTCTCCAATGGCGCGCATGATGGCATCATCGCTGACGGCGACGGCCCGCCCCTTGCTCCGGCGAAGAATATCCAGGATGAGGAAATCGGCGATGGCTCGGGGCACGCGCAGACCGGCGGCGATAGTCCGAGGATGAGGGAATTCTTCGGCTTCGCTCTGGCCGGCTTCGAAGGCCCGAACGATGGGGGCGCAGCCTTCGGATTGAACGGCGACCATCCGTGGACGATGAGCGTCGATCCAGCCCAAGGCTTCCATCTCGTCGAACGCCTTCCACATGCCGATGAGCCCCGTGCCTCCGCCGGTGGGATAGAGGATGACATCGGGAAGCCGCCAACCCATCTGCTCGGCCAGTTCATAGCCCATGGTTTTCTTTCCTTCCACCCGATAAGGCTCTTTGAGCGTGGAGAGATCGAAGTATCCCTCGCTCTGCTGTCGCTCTACGAGTCGGCGGGCGCAATCGGTGATGACGCCATCCACCAATTCGATTCGGGCGCCGCTGGTTCGAACCTCGACGAGGTTTGCCTGGGGAACGTCTCGGGGCATGAAGATGACCGCTTCCAGGCCCGCCCGCGCCGCATAGGCGGCCAGAGCGCTGGCGGCATTGCCCGCGCTGGGGACGGCCAGCTTGGTGAGACCCAGTTCCCGAGCCATGGAGACGGCGACGGCCATGCCGCGGGCTTTGAAGGAGTCGGTGGGATTGAACGATTCGTCTTTGATGTACAGGTGGCGAAGTCCCAATTTTTGTGCCAGACGGCGGGCGGGAACGAGCGGAGTGAATCCTTCCCCCAGCGTGACGATGTTCTCATCTCGTTCGACCGGGAGGACCTCTCGATATCGCCACAGAGTGGCCGGACGCTCGAGGAGTCGATTTCTGGTCAGCGCGCGCGCGACCTCGTCGAGGTCGTATTGGACCAGAAGCGGCTTGCCGCACTGACAGACCTGATACGGTCGTCCGGGAGGATATCGGAGATGACATTTCGAACAGGTGAGCTCGGTGACATTCATGTCATCACCTTAACCCGGATCGATATCCCTCTGTCAAGGGGAGCGATGAGGTGTGAACGGCCGGTCCGCTTTTCATCTCCTTTCGCCTGACCGATCGGATCATGTCGGTCAGCGGGCGACTATATGCTGGGGGGCGGAATTCAATGTGTAAGAGCCGGGCGAACGTGGGGGCGATATCGACCATCCGGGCGAGTTCGCGATGCCGGCGTGCGCGAACGCCGCGTCCCCAGAGAATGAGCGAGGCGTACATCTCCGGACGATCGGGAAGATACCCGTGCTTGCCGCGGACGCCGGGCGGGGCATCTTCGATCAAGGGTCCGCGAAGTTTCGCCGTGAGGCCGTAATGCGAGGCCGCTTCCAGGAAAAGGAACGCCCGAGGATTGGCGCCGTATCGATCGAGTTGCTGGCGGGTGAGTATTTGACGGAGCGGGAGTCCCTGAGGTCCGGCGTAGGCGCGGAATAGTTTTTCGACTTTCAGGGCCACCGATCGATTCTCGGGTTCTCTCAGATAGACGGCGGCCGAGCCTCCATTGGAGTGGATGGCCGCCGCCCAACTCTTCACGCGTCCCCTCTCGTCCAGTTGAATGAGTCCCGCGCGAACGAGCGCCACACCAGGATTGAACAGCTTGTCGATGCGCATGAATCCGTGGTCGGAGACGATGGCCACCGTGGTGGATGACAACAGGCCTGCGCGACGAAGCGCTTCCAGCAGGCGACCTACGCGAGCATCTTGTTTCTCCGTCATCTGGAACGCTTGATCGGAGTATGGTCCATAGCGGTGTTGCGTTCCATCCAGATCGATGAGGTGCACGAGCAGGAGGTGAGGCTTCATCTGCTCGATGAGGTAGACGGCGGCATCCACTCTGAAGTCGTCATTTGGTCGGTAATCGGACGTCGTCTTCTTCGCCCATTTCAATACCCGTTCGATGAGTCCCGGCGTAGAGTACTTGCGAAAAGGGGCAGGGAAGGCCGATCGCGGGGCGAAGGGATCCCAGATTTCCGGGAGATTCCAATCGATCTCCTGAGCTTCGACGGTCACCGGCCATCCCACCGACGCCACGCGAAGTCCCGCCCGCCTGGCTGCGGCCCACAGGGTGTCGACTTTGATGAAAGCGGCCTGCCAATACCACCGGCGAGTGGGAGGTTTCGTCGGCTCATCGAAGATGGTGTTGGCGACGATACCGTGGTCGGCGGGGAGAGCTCCGGTTATGATCGTGGTATGAGATGGATAGGTGACGCTGGGGTAGACGCCGATGACGCCTTCGGCATACGCTCCTTGACGGCGCAACTGGCGCAGATGAGGGATACGGAGGCCCCACCGGTCCGGCCTCACATAGTATGCAGGAACCAGGCCATCGATGGATATGATGACCAGATGGGGTCGCGCCGTCTCTCCCGGGGAGGTCCCGGCCAGAACGGCCAGGATCAGGGAGAGCGCGACGCTCATGATCCATCGTCGCTTCATTCGGGCGCTCCCAGACATTGTTGAATCGTCTGTGCCAGGTAGTCGGTCAGCCGATCGACGAGATCGGGATCGTCGGCTTCGATCATGATGCGGGCTCGATCTTCGGTCCCCGAATACCGGAGGACGAGTCGCCCTCGACCCTCCAGTTGCTTTTCAATCTCTCGCTTGGCCGCCACGATGGGGGGGATGGTCTCGAAGGGAGGTTTGGCGCGGACCCGAACGTTGACCAACTTCTGAGGATAGCGCGTGAACCCGGCGGTGAGTTCGTCCAAACCACATCGATGCTCGCGCAATATCCGCAATACCTCCAGGGCCGTGATGAGGCCATCTCCGGCCAGGCTGATGCGAGGAAAGATGATATGGCCCGATTGCTCGCCCCCCAGTGAGCCATCCAATTCGATGAGTTTCTCCAATACATAACGGTCGCCCACTGGGGTTCGGTACAACCGAATTCCGTGCTCGCGCAATCCCTTCTC
>RFHM01000341.1 GCA_003696865.1 Acidobacteriota bacterium
AGGCGAGCTGTGGGGCATCCTTTCAGGCCCTGGGGCTCGTCCCCAGGGTTCGTGACTTGTCAGCTAGTCAGCGCCACATCCACACACTCTGTGAAAGCCGATGAAAGTCCAGCTTCCGTAATCGACGGGTTATTTCCGCGTAACTGAGCTCCCGGAGTTTCGACATCCATCACCCCAATTCAACGGGAACGGCAATGGTCATCCGCGTGGTGGGATCGAGGGCAATCGTGTTCAGCGCTATAGATTCGCCGCGCTCAGTTCGATAGGCGATGATCATTTTCAGCACGTCGATACAGTTGAATATCGCTTCCTCCATCGTCTCGCCTTCGGCGAATGCCCCTTGAACGCCCGGAACCGAAGCGAGGTAGCCGCCATCATTCGGCTCTATGACGACTGAGACCACGACGGCGGTCTTTTTTTCTCGTGCTTTTCCCATATGCTATCGATAAGTATGCCCACCCCCCATTTGGCTGTCAAACGCTGTATCGTAGGCCTCGTTCGTAGGAAGAAGCGTGACTTCTCCCCGCTGGCGACTATGGGGCTTCCCAAGGAAGGAGGAACAAGCTGCCCGACTAGCGGACAGGTGAGGGCTCCCCACAGGCGAGCTGTGGGGCATCCCTTCAGGCCCTGGAGCTCGTCCCCAGGATTCGTGACTTGTCAGCTACTCAATGCCACATCCACACACTCTTTGAAAGCCCTGGAGCTGGACTTCGAGGATGGTAACGTTATCGCTAATGAGGTGAGTCGTGGTCCGGCGTTTTCTCAACGTCTCGTCGACGTGGAAAGCGCTCGCTTCTTTCCCGAGAACATCTCCCCGCAGCAGCGCTTCACCCATCGGTGGCGCGACCATTGGTGGCTTGGATGGCTTTGGTCACCGAGTTCTGCCAATGATGCCAATGCCCGAATTTCTCCTCCAGAATGCGCCGACCCTCGCCCGGCGCCGTCAATCCCATCGCCTCCAAGTCGGCGTCTACCATGATGCGCACCAGTTCCCGGAATCCCACCTTCGGCACCCAATGCAATTTCTCGCGCGCCTTGGCCGGATTGGCCACCAGATGATCCACCTCCAGAGGCCGAAAATATCGCCGATCGATCTCCACGTACTGCCGCCAATCCAATCCCACATAGGAGAAGGCTTCTTCCACGAATTCCTTGACGGTATGCGCCTCGCCGGTGCCGAGCACGTAATCATCGGGCTCGTCTTGCTGCAGGATGCGCCACATCACTTCCACGTATTCGGGCGCATAGCCCCAATCGCGTCGCGCCTCCAGATTCCCCAGATAGAGTTTCGGCTGCCGGTTGGTGAGGATGAGCGCCACTCCCCGGGTGATCTTCCGGGTGACGAACGTCTCGCCCCGCCGCGGCCCCTCGTGATTGAACAAGATCCCATTGCAGGCGAACAGCCCATAGCCTTCGCGGTAAATGCGCGTCATCCAGTAAGCGTACACTTTGGCCGCCGCATACGGACTGCGCGGACGAAACGGCGTGGTCTCATCCTGAGGTGGTGGCGCCGAACCGAACATCTCCGAACTCGATGCTTGATAGAAACGCGCGCGACTCCCACTGCGCCGCAGCGCCTCCAGAATGCGGCTGGTCCCCAATCCGGTGATGTCGCCGGTGTACTCGGGCATCTCGAAGCTCACTTTGACGTGACTCTGCGCCGCCAGATGGTAGACCTCGTCGGGCTCCAGTTCGTAGATGAGGTGCGTCAACCATTCGGTGCTCCCCAGATCGCCGTAATGGAGAAAGAGCCGCGCTCCCGGTTCGTGGGGATCTTGATAAATATGATCGATGCGACCGGTATTGAACGTGCTCGCCCGCCGAATGAGCCCGTGCACCTCATAGCCTTTGGAGAGGAGGAGTTCGGCCAGATACGATCCATCTTGACCGGTGATGCCGGTGATCAGTGCCCGCTTCATCTCGTTTCGCTCCCTATGCCAGATGTGTCGTGAGCCGATTCGTCTTCATGCGCCACCACCCGTGCTAAGTTTCCAGCACGCGTTCCCATCCGTGAGCGCGCCCATCGAGGAGGACGATGATCGGCGCCTCTCCAATCCGCTGTTCAGCTCCCTCGGTTAACCGCTCTCCGGCGACAGCAGCGATCGCCCGATATCCGGCCTGTTGTAATAATGCCGCGCGTCGGCGTGCCCGTTCGACGTCAGTTCGGTCGATCACCGCTGAGACTTCCATGACCACCCAGACTTCGGGCCGATCCGGTCGTCGACGCATTTGTCCCCGCAGGAGCACGTCCACGCGCATCACCTCTTCCACCTCCGACTCGCTCAACCGCGCCTCCAAAGCTTCCCGTAGGGTCTCCGGTGCGACCGCGCTGACGGGCCACAACCAACGGCCCATGTAAGCTCCCGGTCGCTGCTCATATCTTCGCTGCAGGTCCCGCCCATAGAGCAGGCCAACTCGATCCACCAGCCGCTCGCTGATGAGTTCCAATCTCGCCAGGCGTTCTTCGTGGCGGCGGGCGACTTCGACGAGTTGGCGGATTTGCTCTTCGACGCCGGCGAGCCGTTCTTCGGCGCGTTCCAATCGTTCTTCGACGCCGGCGAGGCGTTCTTCGTGGCGGCGGGTGACTTCGACGAG
>RFHM01000342.1 GCA_003696865.1 Acidobacteriota bacterium
CGTCAGCCAGAGCGGCGATCGATCGGGCTCTGGCGACGATTTCTCGACGATGGCGCTGCGGCGACTGGAGCAGTTGACCGAGTTCGTTCACCTGTCGGTCGAGCGAGGAGCGAACGTCCGGAGCGACCAGTGCCACCAGATGGCGGAATACCGTGTATCGCGATGCGTTGTATGTCGGGTAGCCGGGCGTTCCCCGGTAACCGCGCGCTTGCCGCCAGCTCGGTTGGCGCAGGCCGTGATGGCAGGTCGTGCAGTTGAACTCGGCCAGTTCCGGCCAGGCTTCCTCCCAGGTCCGGTTCCCGGCGCGGCGAGCCAGCCGATGCATGGCTTCGCGCAGAGCCACGGCTTGACCCACCGCCCAGGCGCGCACGCCGAACCAGGGGCCCTTCTGCTCGGTCTCCCGCCAGTGGGGAGGCATCACCGCCGTATAGGTGTCCAGTTCGAAGATCAAATCGGGATGACCGGCGGCGATCATCTCATGATCGACCCATTTCTCGGCGGTCCCCAGATGGCAGGTGAGGCAGAGTTCGGCGCGCTTGACGATGTCTTTGGTGTCATACATACCCGCGGCCAGAGATTGCTCGTGCGTCCATTCCCGGCTCGTATGAGGACCCAGCCACTTCTCGGCGGGGCCATGGCAGCTCTCGCAACTCACGCCGTCGCTGATATCGAAGGATCGTGTGCGCTGCTCGATGGGAACGTTGGTCGCGTGACAAGCGAGGCATTTCTCGCTTTTCTCCGCCGCCGTGAGGTTGAGTATGCGCGCCATGCGCCGGGATGTTTCGTTGAGCAGGACGTCGTAGGCCTTGGCGTGTTTGTCTTGAACGACCCACAGGCTGAATTCATTTTGCCAGACGCGCTTTTCCCTTCGCGGCGATACCCCTCCATGACAACTGTGGGAGCTGCACGAGCCCGCTCCCGTGTAGCGAAACGGGTTCGGTCGCACATCATCGTTCGCTCGAGTGTGGAGATCGGAATCCCTCCGGCCATCGAGCGTCCATACGATGATGAGGGCGCCGATGAGAATGAAAATAGGAACGGCGATCTTCAACGTGGATCTGGTGAGCCCGCGGCTCGTTATCACCATCATGGTGCCTCCTCGGCGTGACTATCGGTCGCCCCCATCATAGATGAAACCCCGGGGGAAGTCAACGGAACGCGCCGGTCTCGTTGCACGCTTCTCCATCATCCGTCGATGATTTCCGGGAGACATCGCCTGCGGCCCTCCGTTCCCGAGGAGTGGCGCCCCTCTACTTGACTTTGACCGCGGAGCGTTGATACACTGCTCGGCGGATTGACCAGCTTGAAGGGGACGGGGTCGGCATCATGGCACATTCCCATATGCGAGTGGCGTTGGAGCAAGGGGAACCGCTCTCGCCCGACCAGTTGTTGGACATTCCGATTTTCCAGGATATTCCTCGATCCCTGTTGGAGAAGAACCGGGGCGCGGTCGTGCGCCGTCGGTTCGAGAAAGGCGATCTGATATGTCGCGAGGGCGAATATGGTTCGACGGCATTCTACATCCTGCAGGGGCGTTGCCAGGTTTTCATCTCATCGCCCATCGCTCACGTCAAGAGTCGAAAGGAAGAGGGCGCGGGGGTCGGGTTGATGGGATTGGTTCGCACATTCACCAGTTATTTGACGGGACGCGAAGAAGATCCTCGCCGGGAGGCGAGCCAGCAGACATACATTCCCATCGATGCGCCGATCGATCTCGATTACCATCACCCGGTCGGTGAGCTCGGTCCGGGGGATTTATTCGGCGAGATGACCTGCATGAGCTTCTATCCGCGTTCGGCCACTGTCCGGGCGGTCGAGGATTGTCAGGTGCTGGAGATGTTGCGCAATATCCTCGATTTCTTGTTGAAGAAGTCCAAGACGCTCAAACGACACCTGGACGAAGCCTATCGTCAGCGGGCCATGGATAACCATCTGCGCAGCGTGCCCATCTTTGCCGGTCTCACCGATGCCTTCCTCGATCACTTGCGGCAACGCGTGGAGTTGCTCCGACTCGACCCCGGGGAGGTCATCTGTCGACAAGGGGAGGCGGCGGACAGTTTTTATCTCATCCGGTTGGGTTTCGTCAAAGTGGCGCAACAGCATCCGGGAGGGGAACTGGTGCTGGCCTATTTGGGCCGGGGGCAATATTTCGGTGAAATGGGGTTGCTCTCCGGCGAGCCGCGCACGGCGACGTGTACGGCGCTCGACCACGTGGAAGTGGTGAGAATCAGCAAGGGCGATTTCGATCTGATGATGCGGGAGTTCCCCGATGTTCGGGTCCACCTGGAAGCCGAGGCGGCGCGACGCGCCGAAGCGGGAGAGCGGATGGCGCGGCTGGGTCCCGATATTCCACTGGACGACTTTCTGGGGCAGGGATTGATGGAGGCACAGGACGTATTGCTCATCGACCTGGAGCGCTGTACGCGTTGTGATGATTGCGTGCGCGCCTGCGCCGATGCTCACGATGGCATCACCCGGCTCATTCGCGATGGGCTCCGTTACGATAAGTATCTGGTGGCCACCTCGTGCCGGTCGTGCATGGACCCCTTGTGCATGATCGGTTGTCCCGTAGGATCGATTCGCCGGAAACACTCACTGGAAATCATCATCGAAGATTGGTGTATTGGTTGCGGACTCTGTGCGCGACAATGTCCCTACGGCAATATCAATATGCACGAGTTTGGCGAGCGCCGGGGCGAGGGAGAAGGCGTCGCCGGAAAAAAGGCTACTCCGTTGAAAAAGGCGATCACCTGCGATCTTTGTACCGGGTTGCGCGAGCCGAGTTGCGTCTATGCCTGTCCTCATCAGGCGGCTCTGCGCGTGAACCCTCGCCGGTTCTTCGCCGACCAATTGATCTCCATCAGGTCGCCGGAGGCGACTCATTGATCATTGATCATGCTCATCGATGCCCGTCATAGACCGTGGATCATCGTCACCGGACTCGTCGCCATTGTGGCGACCGGGGTGTACATCCCGTATCACGTGTTGTCTCCCAACGGGCCGTCTGGTGGAAGTTGGCCGGGGCTCATTTACGGCATATTGGGCTCGGGACTGATGGTCTATGCCGGGCTTCTCAGCTTGAGGAAGAAGGTTCCAACTTGGAGAATCGGTCGGGCCGAGACCTGGATGCGCGGACATATCTGGTTGGGATTGCTGAGCCTGTTGTTCATCCTCTTCCACAGTGGGTTCCGGTTCGGCGGAGCACTGACCACGGTGCTGATGGTGTTCACGCTGCTCATCATCCTGAGCGGCGTGTTGGGGCTCGCCCTGCAGCAGTTCTTGCCGCGAATGATGATGGTCCGGGTGCCCGCCGAGACTATTTACGAGCAAATCGATCACGTGATCGACGAATTATGCCGGGAGTGCGATATCCTCGTCGAGCAGATCTGTGGTCCACTCGGTGGGGGAGATGATACTCTGGTGGATGCCACTCCCGTCACCGCGCGGATCAAATCGGAAGGGCGAGTCAAAGGGCGGGTGAGGACGAGCCGATCTCGGCGCCGCTCGACCGAACCTCTCCGGGGGAGCGAACCGCTCAAGGCGATGTACCTCTCCGATATTCGACCTTTCCTGGAACGGGGGCCGTATGGAGGAACCAAACTGGGAACGCCCCAGCGGGCGGCGGCGTTGTTTGAGCATCTGCGAACGGTGCTGCCCGAGGAGGCGCGCGAGATCGTCGATGATCTTCAAGCCGCCTGCGAGGAGCGTCGCCAGCTCAGCCTGCAGAAGCGGCTGCACCACTGGTTGCATGGATGGCTGTTCATTCACGTTCCGCTGTCCATGGCCGTGCTCGTCCTGGCGCTGGTGCATGCCGTGATGGCCCTTCGATACTGAGCGCCGGGGAGCGATGGGCATGAGGCATAAACGGCCCTTAACGTGAGAGAGCGAGTGGGACCTATGGCCCGAACGCGCACGCCGAAAGAATTGGTCGCACGCGTCGATGTGAGTTACTACAAACGGCCGCACCCGTTGCGCCGTTGGATGCGCTTTCTCGTCCTCCTGGCCGCGGCCTTATCGGGCGTCTGGCTGGTCGTGGAGACCCTTCGAGGGGATGAAACTCCGTATATGCCGGGTCCCGTCTCCGTGTCACACGCCATGTTCGAGCAAACGTGTACTCGGTGTCACGGGCCGACGGAGGGAGCCATTTACCGGCGACGCGTCTCCGATCGAGCATGTCTTCGGTGTCACGATGGCCCTATTCACCACCGGAACCAGGCCTTCACTCCTGCTTGTGCCGATTGTCATACCGAGCATCGAGGCCGAGCATTCATCGCCCGGGTTTCGGATCGGCACTGTACACAATGTCATGCCCGTCTCGTCATCACAGCGGCACTCCCTCATGCCGCTCAATGCGTGCTCAAGGAGCATCGTATCGAACGTCATATTGAGGATTTCCAGGAGCATCATCCGGAGTTCGCCGTCTTGCGCCTGGGGTATAGCGATCGAGCCCGAATGAAGCTGAACCATCAGGTTCATCTGAAGCCGGGATTGAAGGGGCTGGAGCGGCTCGGCGATGATCCCGGCGTGATTGACGATGACGGGCGCGCCAGGCTCGCCTGTTCATATTGTCACGAACCTGATGCCCGGGGGAGATACATGAGGCCCATTCAGTATGAGAAGCATTGTATGACCTGTCATCC
>RFHM01000343.1 GCA_003696865.1 Acidobacteriota bacterium
ATCTGCTTCGTTTGCTGGACCGCGCGGTTCCCGAGTGAACCCCCTCGAAAATCACCGCAAAGGCGCAGAGAACGCAAAGATCCTCCAATGGGCTCTGTTCATCCCCGCGGTGTAGTTCGGGCGCGCGCCATGGGCGACTCCTTTGTGATGAACTCTCCCCGCCCGGGAGCTTTCTCGCATCCCCTGGATGAGCCAACCCCCCGTCACTCGTTCGGGAGCCTTGCCAGGCGCCGCCGACGAAGGCAACGACTGGATGAACGCGCCGTGGAGAGCATCGGCCGGCGGCATTCCTCTCACTTCACGCTTGCAGGAACTCCAGCATATACCGGTTCACCACCTCGGGCCGTTCCTGCTGTACCCAGTGACCGCATTCTGGAATCAGCCGAAGCGTGTATGGTGCTTCGATATACGCTTCCAATCCTTCGGTGAGCTCTCGCCCCAGGAAGGCATCGTCCTCACCCCATATGACCAGCGTCGGCGCCACGATGCGGGGGAACTCCATAGTTGACGTTTCCAGGGCTCCGAGGAGAAAGTGTTGATCGATATTCGCCCGATAATAATTGATCGCCGCCGTGAGCGCCCCCGGTTTGGCGATGGCTTCCACATATTTCTCGACCTCTTCGTCGCTCAACACTCCGGCAAACGCGCGTCGAATGAACGCATAGTGATTCAGGCTGAGCAACTTCTCCGGAACCACCGGAAGCTGGAAGAAAAACATGTACCAACTGCGGGCGCTCTGACGCGGATTCTTCAGGATATGCTGTTGAAAGATGGCCGGGTGCGGCGCATTGAGGATAATCAAGCGCTCGACGGCCTGAGGATGCATCATGGCCAACGTCCAGGCCACGCCTCCTCCCCAATCGTGACCCACGACGATGGCCCGCTCATGGCCGAGCCGATGGATCAAATCGAGGATATCGGCCGTCAGATGCGTCAGGTGATAGTGATCGACGCCTTCGGGTTTCTCCGTTTCGTTATACCCGCGCAGATCGGGAGCGACGACCTGGAAATGCTCGGCCAGCGCGGGAATCTGATGTCGCCAGGAGTACCAGAACTCCGGGAATCCATGCAACAGGACGACCAATCGTCCCTCGCCTTGAGTGACGTAATGCATGCTGATGCCGTTCACCTCGGCATAGTGATGGGACCAGGATTCCGATGTCATGCCGGAATTCCTCGTTTCGTTCGGCGACCGCTCGCCGCCAGCGCTCATCGGCCTATGAGTTTTCTGATCGTCTCCGGACTGGGAATGGTTCGATCCCACACTCGATCGACGCGCCCATCCCGGACCAGCATGAGGCGCGGCGTATCTCCATCGGCCAGCAAGCGCATGAACTCCTTCTGGCTGATTTGCCCCAGAGGGAATGCCGGTTGAAACTCGTCGATGAACAGCAGGCGTCGCCACTCCTCGTTCTTGCAGAGGGCCACCATTGGAGGCATACCGGACGCCTTGGCCAAGGCGTTCAATTGGGGAACGGCTTCCTGACAGTGCGAGCATTCAGTGTCTATCAGCACGATGAGATACGTTCCCCGATGCACGTCGATGTGGTCGAGCCCTTCCACCCGGAGATCGCCCAGCGTCATCCCCGTCGATGTCGATTGGGGCTGGCTGATGGCACTCAGCGGAAAGCCGAACGCCACCGGCAGAATGAGACCGATCACACAGGCCGCGGTGACGGCCAACGCCTGTCTCCGCGATGGCGCGGCGCGGCGACCTCGATATCCCAGCCAGGCCAGACCGGTCGCCGCCAGCAGGAGCAGGTCTTCCAGCGCCGCTTCGGCCGGCGTCCGCTCCGCCCAGGCTCCGAAACAGCCACACGCCTCCGTCGCTCCCGTGGCCCAGGCCCAACTCGTCGCTCCCAGAAACACGAGGAGCAGCAGGCCGGTGACGGCCAGCGTGATCCGCGGACGGTAGAACACAAGGAGGCCGACGCCCACGGCACACTCGACGGCGATCAATCCCCAGGCCAGGAGCGTCACCACCGTTCGATCGGTGATGATCTGGTAATCGCGGATTTGCCGAATGAAGAACGGCATGTCCATGGCCTTCAGCACGCCGGCCAGAAGAAACACGGCGCCCACTCCGGCGGTCAACAGTCGTGTGACCCACCAGCGCCAGGTCGTCGATCCCATCCCTGTGGGCGAAGGCGTGAATGTCTCTTCATCCATACGTTTCGCTCCTCCTCCAATCGAACTGCGACGGTGTCCATCGACCGGTGAATGCCCGACCGGAAGGGACATCCGATCTCCGGTATTCTCAAACGCCACATCACTTCCAGGGCGTTGGCGTCAACGGCAACGTCTGAGAGCCCCGATGCTTGCGGACGTATTCCTCCTTGACCAGATCGATCTCCTCCACGGCGGCATCGACCAGCTTCTCCGCTTCCTTATCCCAAGGCACGGCCTCATCCAGTCGAACCATCCGCGTGCGCAAGTCGGTCGGGCGACCGCGCTCATCGACGTAAATGAGAACTTCGCCGAGCGATCGCGTCTGGTAGCGAGCGTAGGCGATCGTCGTCCGGTTGATGCGGACGGCATCCCGCTCTTTGCGGAACTTATAGGCATCGAGGATGAGATCGATGCCCGCCACGTCCCGGGCCAGTCGTTCGACGGTGGCCGGAGGGAGATACGCCAGGACGACCAGCATGTCGCATTGCGCTCGAAGCTTGGGGATGACGCGTCGAGCCGCCGTCAGCGGATCGTCGATAGTGAACGCCGGAGAGACGCTCGTCTCGGGCGGCTCGGTGAGGCCGACGAATCCGATGCGCAACGTCGCTCCCTGCGGCAATCGCCGACCGGTGACGTGGTGAATGAGAAACGGCGGCGGAGAGACGTACCCGCGACGACGGGCATGCACGTTCGCCGAGATGAAGCGGGTGAGCATGGGCATTTCCCTGGCGGCCTTCCGATAGGTTTTCCGCTCCAGTAAGCGCTCGGCGTAAGGCAGGTCGTGGGCGGTCAGATTGGCTGCGGTGAAGTTCATCTTGTCGTAGGCCTTGAGCACCCACTCATTGCCTTTCTCCACGTAGGGATAGAGTCGCCCCTGTCGATCTCGGCGATCGGAGAAGAAATACCCGAGATCGACCTGAAGGACGGGCACGTCCGGCGAGCGCTCGGCGAATGCGCGCGTGTATCCCATGCGCCAGATCAACCCGCCCTCGGGATGTCGCGGGCAACCGCAATCGTCGAGACTCCCCAGAATCTCCGCGCCATAGAAGAGAGCGCAGACGTAACCGTCATCTTTGGGGAAGAGTTCCGGATGGGCGACCTCGACTGTGGTCGCCTTCGCTCCTTCGGACGTGGCCGCCGATTCTGTCGTCCCGGATGAGCGGCAACCGCTCAGGAGATACACACCGAAGAGAATGATGATGGCCGGGATGTGGAGTCGATGCCTCATCGCGTTGCCTCCCTGAACAGACGAGTAAAGTATGAGGGAACTCACCATCGAGGTCAAGCCAGAGTGATGAATGGAATCCGGACATGTTTCGGTTTTCCGCAGCGAAAGGCGGGGAATGGCCCATGGATTTTCACAGCCCAAGGCGGGATGGGCACAGATCTTTTCTTTAGTCGTCGGTCTGTGATGATCCCGCCGTTTCGGCGTCGATCCACGGGCCCCCCAGAGCCAGAGATTGGTGCGGCGAGAGGCGGGATTTGTGCGGATCATGGGGAAGCCCCGCCACCGGTCGGCAGGGAGGGGTCACGCTTGGAGCTCATTAAGCCGAAATAAGTCGTGCGCATTTTTCCAACGCGAGCGATAATAGGGCCGCTTGATGGATGGTCTCCCGTGAGTACGTCGTCCATCGTAATGTGGGCAAAACTTATTTCGAGTTATTAAGCTGTCAGCATGAGGCCTCCCCACGGACCAGCGGTGGGGCTTCCTCGGAGAGAAAAAAAGCCACTGCGAACTAGCTGACAACTGACGCCTCCCCGCGGACCAGCCGCGGGGCTTCCCCCAGGAGAGAAAAACGGCTCGGAACTAGCTGACAAGGTGACGCCTCCCCGCAGACCAGCTGCGGGGTTTCCCCGGGAGAAGGCAAGCCCGCTGCGACTAGCTGACACCATGACCCCTCCCCGCCGCCAGTCGGCAGGAAGGGGTCAGTTCGGCCGCGCATTGCCGGAGGCGCGTCGCTCTTCGGAGCGATCAGTTCCCAGGTGCCCTCATACGTCCCGTCGATCTTGCCAAATCTGACGCCTTTGGCGCACAATCTTCTCCCTGGAGGCGAGGTGAGAGAGCCTATGAAAATGTTCACCTTCATCGGCACACTGCTTTGCTTGCTCATCGCCGGTTCCGCTCACGGCACCAAGGATGTGTTTCCTTACACGTATTTCATCGATGATCTCCCCAACGGCCTGCGGGTGATCACCGTTCCCACCGATCATCCCAACATCGTCGCGCTGCAGGTGGTCATGCAGGTGGGCTCGCGAAATGAGGTGGAGCCGGGAAAATCGGGATTCGCGCACTTCTTCGAGCACATGATGTTTCGGGGAACCAAGAAATTTCCTGCGGAAAAGTATCAGCAGATCCTCAAACGCGCGGGCGTGGATAGCAATGCCTATACGTCGGATGACCTGACCGTCTATCACTCGACCTTCTCGGCCGAGGATCTGGAGACGTTGCTCATGGTGGAGGCGGATCGGTTCCAGAATCTCACCTATTCGGTCGAGGATTTCAAGACGGAAGCCAAAGCCGTGCTCGGCGAGTACAACAAAAACAGCGCCAATCCTCTGCGAAAGATGCTGGAAGTGCTCCGGGACACGGCGTTCACCCGGCACCCCTATAAACATACGACCATGGGCTTCCTGCGCGACATCGAGGATATGCCCAATCAGTACGAGTACAGTCGGACGTTCTTCCAGCGGTATTACCGGCCGGAATATGCCACCATCATCGTGGTCGGCGACGTCACCCGCGAGCGGGTCGTCTCGTTGGTGAAGAAATACTGGGGAAGTTGGCCGCGAGGAAGTTATGTGCCCGATATTCCCGCCGAGCCAGAGCAGACCGAGCCCAAGAGCGCCCACATTGATTGGCCGATGCCCACGCTCCCGTGGATCATGATCGCCTATAAGGGACCGGCCTACTCGGACGAG
Organism: Acidobacteriota bacterium; assembly: GCA_003696865.1. Taxonomy (GTDB): domain Bacteria; phylum Acidobacteriota; class Blastocatellia; order HR10; family J050; genus J050. The sequence continues at coordinate 5,089 of RFHM01000343.1, forward strand.
GCCAAGGACATGGCCACCATGGACATCATCGCCAATCTCGCCTTTTCCCCCAGCTCGGAGCTCTATCGACGACTGGTCATCAAGGAACAGAAAGTGGATCAATTGTTCCCCCTGTTCTCCGATCATCGCGATCCGTACCTGCTCATCGTCGCGGCGCGCGTCAAGGACGAGAAAGACCTGGACTACGTCAAGGAACGCATCCTGCAGACGTTCGCCTCGCTCAAGACGACGCCAGTCTCCCGGGAGCGGCTGGAGGCGGTGAAATCTCATCTCCGCTATAGCTTCGCGCTCAGTCTGGACGATCCTCAGTCCATCGCCGATACGCTGGCTCACTATGTGGCGCTTCGTCGAACGCCGGAGACGATCAACAAGCTCTACCGCCTGTACGATGCCATCACCGTCGAGGACGTGCAGGCCATGGCGAGGAAATATTTTGTGAAGGCGCATCGAACGATCGTCACGCTGGCGTCGAAGCGGTGATCACCAGATCTGGAGAGGGAACATGCCTATGAGACATGATCGAGGTCTGTGGCTCGCCGTCGGTATCATCATGGTCATTCTGGGCACCTTGGTCCATGGGAGCCCTTCATGGACGGCGAGTGGAGCCGAGACGATGCACGGCCGGGGAAACGTTCATGGGGCCTTGCCCACCATGAGGAACGACGATCGAGGACCCGTCGCAGCTTTGACGATGATCGGCGGCGACGGCGGGCGATCGCCCGGGAATACGCTCATGTCTGCACCGACGCCGAAGAGGCCGCCGTCTCATGGCGATGCCGGCCCGGGACCGAAGATCGCCACGGTGCTGTTGCCCGGTGAGTCGCCGCTGGTGAGTTTTCGTATCCTGTTCAATGTCGGCGCGGCCAGCGATCCCCCGGGGAAAGAAGGCGTGGCGGCGCTCACGGCGGCGATGCTGAGTCAGGGCGGCAGCCGCCAGATGACCTACGAGCAGATCGTGCAGGCGATGTATCCTCTGGCGACCTCGTTCACCGCTCAGGTGGACAAGGAGATGACCGTCTTTTACGGGACGACGCACCGGGATAACCTGGAGACGTACTACCGCATCATCTCCGACATGCTGCTCGATCCCGGCTGGCGAGAAGAGGATTTCACGCGACTGAAGACCGAGGCCATCAATTTCCTCAAAGTGAACCTCCGCAGCAGCAATGACGAGGAGCTGGGCAAGGAGGAACTCTACAACTTCATCTACGAGGGTCACCCCTATGGCCATCACAATCGGGGGAGGGTGGGGGCGTTAGAGAAACTGACGTTGGCCGACGTCAAGGCCTTCTATCGCCAGCATTATACGCAAGCCAATCTGGTCATCGGGCTGGCTGGCGGATATCCACCCGATTTCCCCGAGCGGGTGATCACCGATTTTCGCCGTCTCCCGCCGGGCTCGCCCACGCGGTTGAAGCTACCGCCGCCCCCACCCATTCGTGGCCTCAAAATGCGCATCATTCAAAAAGAGACGCGAGCCACGGCCATCTCGTTCGGATTTCCCATCCCGGTCAATCGCTCTCATCCCGATTGGCCGGCATTGTGGCTGGTGCGATCCTATTTCGGCGAGCATCGTTCCAGTAACAGCTACCTCTTCCAGCGCATGCGCGAGATTCGCGGGCTCAATTACGGCGACTATGCCTACATCGAGTATTTCCCCAGAGGCATGTTTCAATTCTATCCCGATCCCAATCTGGCCCGTCAGCAGCAGATCTTCCAGGTCTGGATTCGACCGGTCGAGCCCCGGAACGCCCACTTCGCCCTGCGGATTGCGCTCTACGAATTGAAGAAGCTGGTCGATCGCGGGATGACGCGCGAGGATTTCGAAGCCACTCGCCAGTACCTGTCCAAGTTCGTCAACCTGATGGTCCGCACGCAGGATCGTCGGTTGGGTTACGCGCTGGACAGTCGATATTACGGTATCGGCGAGTTCACCCAGTACGTGCGGCGAGCACTGGCCAGGCTCACTCTGGATGACGTCAATAGGGTGATCAAAAAGTACCTCCAGTACAAGAACATAAAGATCGTGGTGGTGACCAAAGACGCCCGAGGGTTTCGAGACGCCGTGGCGAGCAATCGGCCTTCGCCCATTCACTACCCGGCGCCCAAGCCCAAGGAGATCCTTCAGGAAGATGAGATCATCGCCCACTTCCACCTGGACCTGCGACCGGAGGACATCGAGATTGTGCCCGTGGAGCGGGTCTTTCAATGAGGGGAGCGGGGATCGATCCCGGGGGCGTTGAAATGGCATCCGGACCGGATTTATAATTGAAGCTCGGAATCCAGACGGGTGACCAGTACTGATGGGAGGAGGTATGGACATCATGCTCAAGGAATTCGGTCGACGGGTGATCCGTTGCTGCGAAGAAGCCGGCGTTCCTCGCGCCACCATCGATCATCTGTTGCGGGCGGACAAAGAGGTGCTTCTGGCGGCCCGCGCCACACTCGATGCGGGCATTCAGGTGATCGACGAACTCCTGGCTCGGGAACCGGAAAAGCCCATCGAGAAGGTCGAAGTTCAATAGTTCCCGCCCGACGCCCGGTCGCGGCGAGGTGCTGAGGGTGACCTCTTTTCAGTAAGTGGCCTGTTTTCGGTGAATTAGAGGATTGCCGCCGGTTGATCCCACCGCTTCCCCGTAAAAAATCGTCACTTTGAGTCGACCGGACTTGACGCCACTTGGAATCTTCTGGTATAAAGAGGGGCTAGCTACAAGTATCACAAGAGGTTACAGTTGTGGCTCCGAGGTAGACGATGGGAAGATGCTTGGCCGGAGAATGATAACCGGTGACGAAAAAGACTCGGTCCACCAAGAGCAAAGCCAAAACCACATCCAGGCGGAAAGTCTCTCCTTCGGCGAGGGCGACCGATAGGAAGAAGACGAAGCGAGTTCGGTCTGCTGCCCGGGTATCCTCCAAGACGCGCGCGCCATCGACGGTCAAGAAAGCGAAGGTGAAGAAGGCCGCGGTCCGGAAGAAGGCGAAGAAGAAAATCGTCAAGAAGAAGGCAGCGCCAAAGAAGACCGTCCGCAAGAAGGCGAAGAAGGCGGTCAAGAAGGCGGTCAAGAAGAAAGTCGCTAAGAAGAAAGCGGCGAAGAAGGCGGTCAAGAAGAAAGTCGCTCCCCGGCGCCCGAAGAAGAAGAAAGCGGCCCCGGTCGTCACCCCGGCTCCCTCGCCGGCGATGAAGGCGTTCGAGCGCGCCGTGAACCTGTTTCATCGTCATAAGTTCGAGAGCGCCCAACGCGCCTTCACCCAGTTCATCGAGCGATATCCTCAAGAGGCGGAGATGGTCGTTCGCGCGCGGAGTTACCTGGCTATTTGCCAGCGGCAGTTGAGTCGTCCGCCGGCCACGCCTCGGGATGCCGAAGCCCTCTATGACCGGGGAATCGTTGAACTCAATTATGGGCGCATCCGGGAGGCGATCTCCTATTTCCAGAAGGCCCTCAAGCGAGACCCAGAAGCGCCCCACATCCTGTACTCCCTGGCTGCTGCGCACGCTCGGCTCGGTCAACTCGAACAGGCCTTGGAGGAACTCAAAGAAGCGGTCAAGCGGCGCGAGGTTCTCCGCATCCATGCTCGGCGCGACGCCGATTTCGTCAATCTCTACGCGCATCCCGAGTTTCAGCAGTTGGTCGGATGGGAGGTGGTCGAGGAGTCGCCGCCTCTTTCTCCCTCGACGGAATCGTGAGGCCCGCTCGCTTGAGGAATCCATCCAGATGTAATAAGCTTATGGCATCATGATGCGGCTGTTAAACCTGGTCGCCACGGGAGGGGGTACAGGGCTCTCTACACTGTTAAGCGGGCTGAAGCACTACGTCGGAACGGCCGGCGTCCGGAGCCGGGGAACCTCCACCGAGTATGGCCTGGCCGAATTGACGGCTCTGGTGACGGTCACCGACGATGGCGGGAGTTCGGGGCGACTGCGCGACGAATTCCAGATTCTCCCCCCGGGCGATATTCGCAATTGCCTGGTGGCGTTGGCCGAAGACGAGCAATTGCTGACCCGATTGTTCCGCTATCGGTTTCGAGGTCGCGGACAGCTTGGCGGGCACAGTTTTGGCAATCTTTTCTTGACGGCTCTGACCGGCGTCACCGGCGACTTCCTGGAAGCCATTCGTCTGTCCAGCGAAGTACTGGCCATCAAGGGACGCATCTTCCCGTCCACGATGACGAACGTTCGCCTGGAAGCCGAACTCGATGATGGGACGATCATCCGTGGCGAGACCCGAATCACCAAGGCGCCGCGCCCCATCCGCGCCGTGCGGTTGGACCCCCCCGATTGTCGACCACTCCAGGAGACGCTCGCCGCCATTGCCCGTGCCGATGTGATCGTGATCGGTCCCGGGTCACTGTTCACCAGTCTGATTCCCAATCTCCTAGTGCGGGGCATTCCCGAGGCCATCGTCCAATCGCCGGCCAAGAAGATCTACGTGTGCAACATCATGACCCAGCCTCATGAGACCACCGGCTACACGGTCGAAGCGCACGTCGAGCACATATTGGACTATTGCCCGGGATTGGAATTGGACCTCGTGCTGGTCAATTCGCAACCCATTTCCGAGGCCATGCGACGGAAATATCGGGCGGAAGGGGCCGTTCAGGTCGCGCTGGAGAACCCCATACAGGATCGAACGACCGGCGGTCTGGGTCGCCTCATCCTGCCGCGACGACGGCAGTCGGTTCCCGTGCTCTTGCGTCCATTGATCGAGGAAGGGGAGACGGTGCGCCACCATCCGGCCAGGCTGAGCCGCGCCGTTTTCGAGGCTTACGAACTGCTCACCGAGCGAACTCCCGGGGCGACTGCCGGGAGGGAATGAGGATGACCGCGCGCGCACTCGGGTTCCATCGTCGGTTCGCGAGTTTCAATCCACGGACTGCCCGATGGACTCGCTCGCGAACGGTGAGCTCACCAGGGGAGCATAAGGAGTGGGGGCGCGGGACGTCATCTCGCGCCACCTCTCATCAGGGAGAGGAGGGGATATGTCATTGAACGTACTGATCATCGCCGCCGGGCTCGGTACGCGCATGAAATCGCGTCGGGCCAAAGTGTTGCACGAAGTGGCGGGCCGTCCGTTGATCGGGTATGGTCTCCGCACGGCGTGGGCGTTGAAGCCGGAGAGGCTGTTCATCGTCATCGGTCATCAGGCAGAGGCCGTCCGGGCCGTGATCGAGGAGGAGATCGCCCATATCGAGGGAGATGAGGCCGCCGCGCCACAGGTGGAGTTCATCATTCAATCTGAGCAACTGGGCACCGGGCACGCCGTCATGGTGGCCAAGGAAGCGTTGGCTCGCGCTTCCGGCAGTGTGGTCATCTATTACGGCGATGCGCCGCTGATTCGATCCCAGACGATCGACGAACTGGTGCGCCGGCATCGCCAGGGGGGCTATGCCGCCTCGATGTTGACGGTGATGATGGATGATCCCACCGGTTATGGACGTATCGTTCGCGATGAAGCCGGTCGCTTCGTGCGCATCGTCGAGCATCGGGATGCCACTCCCGAACAGCGGCAGATCAAGGAAGTCAATCCCGGATTGTACTGCTTTGAGATCGCCCCGTTGATCGAGGCGCTGGACCACCTGTCGCCGAAGAACGTGCAGGGGGAATATTATCTGCCCGACGTGTTCACCATTCTCCAGCATCGGGGATATGCGATCGGATTGTTCCCTCACGATCGCGCCGACGAGTTCCTCGGCGTGAATAATCGCGTGGAATTGGCGCGGGTGGGCGCCCGGTTGCGACACCAGGTGTTACGGGCCTTGATGCTCTCCGGCGTGACCATCATCGATCCCGATTCGACGTACATCAGCGCCGACGCCCGCATCGGTCAGGATACGATCATCCATCCGCAGGTCATCATCGAGGGGCGCACCCGCATCGGCGAAGAATGCGAAATTCACTCCTGGTCGCGAATCGTGGACTCACAGATCGGCGATCGTGTGACGGTCAAAAATGGGTGCGTGATCGCCAACAGTCGCTTGAGCGATGACGTCGCGGTCGGGCCGTTCGCTCATTTGCGCATGGAGGCGGAATTAGCGCCGGAGGCCAGAGTGGGGAATTTTGTGGAGGTGAAGAAGAGTCGGTTGGGACGGAAAACCAAGGCCATGCACCTGGCCTACCTCGGCGATGCCACCATTGGCCAACGCGTCAATATCGGCGCCGGGACGATCACCTGCAATTACGATGGCCGGCAGAAGCATCCCACGTTCATCGAAGACGATGTGAAACTGGGCAGCGACACGATGCTGGTAGCGCCGGTGCGCGTGGGACGCGGAGCGGTGACCGGCGCCGGGGCCGTGGTGACCAGAGACGTTCCGGAGAACGCTCTCGCCGTGGGCGTGCCCGCCGTCGTGAAGAAGGTATTGAAGACGTAGCCCGGCGCTCCCGGTTCGTTACTCGCCGCCGGAGGGTGGGAGTTCGGTCCCTACCGCCCGGGCGCGCCGGCCGGCGCGGCGGTGAGCGAACGCGCGCGGATCACCGACCATGGACCGCGAACTGATCATCGATGGTTCCACCGGCGAGGGGGGCGGTCAGATCTTGCGCACCAGTCTGGCGCTCTCGGCGCTGCTCGACCGTCCGGTTGAGATCATCAACATTCGCCGCGGGCGGAAGAATCCCGGCCTGCAACCGCAGCATCTCACGGCAGTGCGAGCGATGGCCACTATCGCTCGCGCCCGCGTGGAAGGCGCCGAGTTGGGATCGCAGCGACTCCATTTCGCGCCCCAGGGGATCGCCGCCGGCAGATACACGTTCGATGTGGCGGCGGTTCGGGCCAGCGCCGGTTCGGTAGGGTTGATTTTCCAGGCCGTGGCACCGGCGCTGTTTGCCGCCTCCGAGTCCAGTCGGTTGACGCTCAAAGGGGGGACGCACGTCCCCTGGAGTCCGCCAACCACCTATCTGGAATCGGTTTTCCTGCCGGCGCTGGAACGCCTGGGTCTTCGGGGCACGATGAACACGCTTCGCTGGGGATGGTATCCTCGGGGCGGGGGAGTCGTCGAGGCGACGATCACGCCCGGTCGCCCCATCGCTCCCCTCCATCTGGAAGATCGAGGCGAGTTGGTCTCGTTAGAATGCCTGTCGGTGGTCTCCAATCTGCCACGCTCCATTGCTCATCGCCAGCGGGATCGCCTCCTTCAGAGGTTGGCGGAGAAGGGATTGTCGGCCGGCAGCGAGATTCTGGACGCGCCCTCTCCG
>RFHM01000344.1 GCA_003696865.1 Acidobacteriota bacterium
ACATCCGTTGACCGAAGGCGGTTTGTGTGCCGTGGCTCACGCCATGGTGTTCGATCTTTATGATTCGGAGCGACTCCGCCAGCCGATGATCGGTTCTCAGGGCGCCGGTTGGGAAGAGGTGGATCGCCAGATCATCGAGAAGCTGACGACCATCAAGCGATCCGGCGGCGCGGTGCGGCTGCTGACCTCGACCATCACCAGCCCGACATCCAAGGAGGTCATCGCTCGATTCCTCAATCAGTTCGCCGATGGCCGACATATCGTGTATGAGCCCGTGTCCCTCGCCGCCATTTCCCAAGCGCACCAGAAGACGCACGGGATGGCCGTGGTGCCCAATTATCGATTCGACATGGCGAGGTTGGTCATCAGCTTCGGTGCCGATTTTCTGGGAACCTGGCTGGCCCCGGTGCAATTCACGCGCCAGTATGCGCGCGCGCGCAATCTCCAGGATGGTCGTCGGGAGATGTTGCGTCACATCCAATTCGAGTCGAGACTCTCTCTGACCGGCATCAACGCCGACACGCGCGTCCGCCTGTCTCCGGCCGAGGAGATAGCGGCCCTGTTGCTCCTGGCTAAACGAGTCGCCGAGAAGCGGTCTCGCTTCGTCCCGGCCGCGCTTCGATCGCTGGATGAGACGCAGCTCCCCGAGCGCGTGCGCGACGCCGTGGAACGGGCAGCCGAGCAGGTATGGCAGTGGCCCGGGCGATCGCTGGTCGTCAGTGGCTCGAACGATGTGGACGTACAATGTGTGGTCAACTTCATCAATCACCTGACCGGCGCATATGGCGAGACGATCGATCTCGGCGCGCCCACCAACCAGAACCAGGCCAGCGATGGGGAGATGGTTCAGTTGGTGGAGGAGATGAATGAAGGGAAAATCGCCGCCCTCCTCATGGTCGGGGTGAATCCGGCATATGACTATTATGCTCGCGAGGACTTCATCAGAGGCCTGGCCAACGTTCCGGTGAAGATCTCTTTCAGTCCTCGGCGCGACGAAACCTCTGCTCTGGTCGACTACATCTGCCCTCATCACCACTTCCTGGAGACGTGGGATGACGCTGAACCGGTGCCCGGCGTGTTCAGTTTGAACCAGCCGACCATCGCTCCGCTGTTCCAAACGAGGGCCTATCAAGAGAGCCTGCTCCGGTGGAGCGGCGATGAGCGGAGCTACTATGAGGTTCTCAGGCAACACTGGCGAGAACATCTCTTTCCACGACAAAACAAGACGGCGAATTTCGACGAGTTCTGGGATCGGTCGCTCCAGGATGGAGTCGTCGTTCTGGCATCGGCATCGACGGCGACTCCCCGGTTCCGCGCCGATGGGATGGATGCCGCTGTAGAGCGGTTGAAAGCGCGTTCGGCCGAGATGGCCGAAGGGCTCAGCGTGATCCTTTACGAGAGCGTGGCTCTCCGCGACGGCGCGCATGCCAGCAATCCCTGGCTCCATGAACTCCCCGACCCCGTCACCAAAGTGACCTGGGATAACTATGCCAGTCTCTCCCCCAAGCTGGCCGAACAGTGGCAACTCGAAGAAGGCCACATCATCCGCCTCTCTAAAGGATCGATCTCGCTCGAACTTCCCGTCCTCATCCAACCGGGACAGGATGACCGCACCATCGCCATCGCTCTGGGATATGGAAGGACGAAAGCCGGGCGCGGAGGAAGCTACGTTGGCGTCAATGCCTATCCATTGGTTTCATTCGAGCGGGGAACCTTCCGGTACCTGGCACACGGCATCGCCATCGAAAAGACGCCTCATCGCGCGGAACTCGCTTCCACGCAGCGCCATCACACGCTCGATGGTCGACCGCTCATCAAGGAATTCACGCTCGCTGAATATCTCGCCGAGGATGGAGACCACGATCAACAGAGGAGACGACCCTGGAGCATCTGGGAGGAATATCCCTACGGCGAACATAAGTGGGCCATGGTCGTCGACCTGAACGCCTGCACCGGCTGCTCGGCCTGCATCCTCAGTTGCCAGGCGGAGAATAACGTTCCCGTCGTCGGCAAAGACCTGGTGCGCGAACGACGGGAGATGCACTGGATCAGACTGGATCGCTACTACCGGGGCGAGACGGATGATCCCACCGTCTCTTACCTCCCCGTCATGTGCTACCAGTGCGACAACGCATCCTGCGAGAGCGTCTGTCCGGTACTGGCGACCGTCCACAGCAGCGAGGGATTGAACATGCAGGTGTACAACCGGTGCGTGGGGACGCGATATTGCGAAAACAACTGTCCGTACAAGGTTCGCCGGTTCAACTGGTTCCAGTATCCTCATTCGGATCCCATCGCCAACCTGGCCCTCAACCCCGATGTCACCGTACGCACGCGCGGCGTGATGGAGAAGTGCACGTTCTGCATCCAGCGCATCGAAGAAGCGAAGATTCGCGCGCGCAACGAGGGCCGGCCCCTCAAGGATGGCGAGATCCAAACGGCCTGCCAGCAGAGCTGCCCGGCCGGAGCCATCATCTTCGGCGACCTGGTCGATCGCCAGAGCCGCGTCGCTCGACTGAGGCGAGATAAGCGAGGCTACGTCCTCCTGGAAGAGTTGAACCGACGACCGAACATCACCTATCTGGCCAGAGTTCGAAATCGCGAGGAGGCATAGAGCATGTCTGTGGTCGTTGAACACATTCCCGAAGTCGAGGTCAAACCGGAAATCGAGCGCCCCGTCCTGTCTCCTTTGCGGGAACCGCTCATCGAGGGACATAAGACGTACAGCGAGGCGACGGCCGATATCTGTCAGCTCCTCGATCAAAAACCCGGACGGGGCTGGTGGCTGGCCTTCACGGCTTCATTTTCGGTGCTCGTGGCCGGCCTCATCGCCATCGGCTATACCGTGGTCACGGGCATCGGCACGTGGGGATTGAATAAGACGGTGGGATGGGCGTTCGCCATCACCAATTTCGTCTTCTGGATTGGAATCGGGCACGCGGGCACGTTCATCTCGGCCATTCTCCATCTGTTCAACCAGAAATGGCGCACTTCCATCAATCGATCGGCGGAGGCGATGACCATATTCGCCGTGATTTGCGCCGGTCTTTTCCCCATCATCCACCTGGGCCGCCCCTGGTTGTTCTATTGGATTCTGCCCTACCCTAACGCGCGGGGCTCGCTGTGGGTGAACTTTCGTTCGCCGTTGCTCTGGGATTTCTTCGCCATTGCGACGTACTTCACCATTTCGCTCGTGTTCTGGTATCTCGGCCTCATCCCCGATCTGGCCACGGCCCGAGATCGCGTCAGATCCCGAGTGCGGCGTGCCGTCTATCATGTCCTGAGCCTGGGCTGGAACGGTTCTCATCGCACCTGGTCGAGATATGAAGTCGTCTATATGGTCCTGGCGGCGCTGGCCACGCCGCTCGTGCTCTCGGTCCACAGCATCGTGAGTTTCGACTTCGCCGTTTCCATCTTGCCCGGTTGGCATACGACGATCTTCCCACCGTATTTCGTGGCCGGAGCGATCTTCTCCGGATTCGCCATGGTGATGACGTTGCTCATCCCGACCAGGAAATTCATGCGTTTGGAGAACTACATCACCCTCCGGCACTTCGATAATATGTGCAAGGTCACGCTGCTCACCGGTTCGATCGTGGCCCTGTCCTATCTCATCGAAATCTACATCGGCTTTTATAGCGGCAATCGCTACGAAATCTTCGTCATCGTGAACCGGGCGCTGGGACCGTATCGTTGGGCTTTCTGGACGATGATTGCCTGCAATGCGTTGATCCCGCAACTCTTCTGGTTCAAGCGCGTGCGGTCTTCGATCCCACTGATCTTCATCATCTCGATTCTGATCAACGTAGGCATGTGGTTTGAGCGATTCGTCATCATCGTGACGTCGCTGCATCGCGATTTCATGCCTTCGAGCTGGGCAATGTACGCGCCGACGATGACCGAGGTGTTCATCCTGGCGGGAAGCTTCGGACTCTTCTTCACGCTCTATCTCCTCTTCCTGAGGGTTTTCCCGGTCATCTCCATTAACGAAGTCAAGGGGGTGCTTCATTATGCCCGCAGTTAACCACCAACCCAACGTCAGGTATACGGCTGGGTTCTTCAAACGCGAACGAGATGTGCTGGCCGCCGTCCGGGAGGCGCGGCGCGCCGGTCTCCAGGTGCACGATGTGTACACGCCGTTCGCCGTTCATGGTATGGACGGGGCGATGGGATTGCGACGGTCGCGCCTGACGTGGATTGCTTTCGTGGCCGGAGTGATGGGACTGGCGGCTGGATTGACTCTCCAGATCTGGACATCCGTCTACGACTGGCCACTGAACGTGGGCGGCGCGCCGTTCAACTCGTTTCCCCTGTTCATCCCGGTCACGTTCGAGTTGACGGTCCTTTTTTCGGGACTCATTGCCATCGGCATGCTGCTCATTCGAAATCGTCTCTGGCTATTCAGTAAGCGCCGAGTATTCGATCGGGTGACCGATGATCTGTTCGTCTGTGTGATCGAACAGTCGGACGCCGCGTCGGATGTGGAAGAAGCGGTCAAGGTGTTCGCCAAACATGGAGCCATCAGAGTGACGGAAGGAGATCAGTTCGTATGAGGAAAAAAATGTCTTGGTGGGGAGTGATTCTCCTGCCGGTCATTGTGCTGGGCAGCATCGCGGCGTTGAGGCGCAATCCGGCGGTCCGGAATCTGGAATGGCCCACGCAGATGGAATATTCGCCGGCGTATTTATCTCAGACGCCCAATCCCGTGCTGCCTCATGGGATGACCCAACAAATGCCCGTCCCGGGAACCATCCCCCGAGGATTCCAGCCGTTTCACTACGGGCCCGGGCCGGAAGAAGCGGCGCGCGCCGGTCGCGAACTGAAGAACCCGTTCCAACCGACGGAGAAGAATCTGGCTCGCGGACGGCAGGTCTATACGCACTTTTGCCTCGTTTGTCACGGGCCGACCGGTGCCGGGGATGGACCCATCATTCCCAAGTACCCCAATCCACCGTCATTCCATACCGACACCTCGAAGGTGCTGCCCGATGGGACCATGTTTCATATCATCACCATGGGGCGAAAGAATATGCCGTCGTATGCGGCCCAGGTTTCGCCGGAAGATCGGTGGAAAGTGATTCTTTACATCCGTCAGCTCCAAGGGAAATAGTCGAGATGCCGAACCGGTGGAATCCATTCAGTCAGCGTCAACGCCACGGTGGGTGGCGACAGATGTCGAGCGCCGAGCCTCGGACTCGACGTCACGCCGGACGACATCTGCAGGAGTGAGCCTATGCCGTTCAAAAATTTCGTCTCGGATCGGGAGCACAAAGCGCTGATGGGTCTACTGGCCCTGGGCGCGCTGGGATTCGCCGCCGGACTGATCTCTCACAGCGCTCGCCTGTGGCCGAGCTTTCTCCTCAATGCCTTTTACTTCCTGACGCTCGCGCTGGGAGCGATGGTGTTTGTCAGTATCCACCACGTGTCCAACGCGGGCTGGAGCACGGTCATCCGGCGCATCCCCGAAGCCATGATGGGCTATCTGCCCCTGGGGGCAGCGATGATGCTGTTCACTTTTTTTGGCCGGCAAGCCATCTACCGCTGGACGCACGAGGACGTCGTTCACTCCGATGGGGTGTTGTCGGTGAAGGCGTGGTTGTTGAACACGCCTTCTTTCTATGCCCGCATGGCGATCATTCTGGCCATATGGATCGCTTTCATGGTGCTCCTGCGCCGGGAATCGCTCTGGCAGGATGAGGATGGGCGGCTCGAACATACGATGAGCAGTAAGAAGATCTCGGCCGTCTTCCTCGTCGTCTTCGCTCTGACATTCCCGCTGGCCAGCTTCGACTGGCTCATGTCCGTTGAACCGGAGTTCTATAGCACGATCTATGCGTTTTACTGCTTCTCGGGACTGTTTGTGAGCGGCATCGCCGCCATCGCCATCCTGGTCATCTGGTTGCGCCGGCGCGGCGTTTTGCCCGAAGTTGGTGAGGAACATCTGCACAACCTGGGCAAGCTGATATTCGGATTCACGACGTTCTGGGCGTATATCTGGATCTCGCAGTACCTGCTCATTTACTACGCCAACCTTCCCGAAGAGACCATCTACTACATTCGGCAAATGGCCACGCCGGGATGGTACGGATTATTTCTGCTGAACCTGTTTTTGAATTGGATCATTCCGTTTGTGATTCTGCTCCCGCGCTCGGCCAAGCGTCGTGAAGGATGGCTGATGACCGCCTGCCTCATCGTCCTCGTCGGCCACTGGCTGGATCTTTACCTGATGATTCTCCCTCAGGTCGGCGCGGCGGCCATGATCAGCCCATACGACCTTACGCTGGGCGCAGGATTCACGGCGCTGTTCCTGTACGCGTTCTTGCGGGGTCTCAAGCAAGCGGCACTCTTGCCGGTGCACGATCCGTATCTGCAGGAGAGTTTGGCCCTCCACGCACATGAAGAAGCGGAGGCCGGAGTCTATTGAGCGATCCATGAAACAGGAACATAACGCAGTGGGAGGAAACACGATGGCTGACAAGACGCACTATCAACTGAAGGGCAGTCCAACCGAAGGGTTGTTCGGGGCGACGTTAGGATTCTTCGTCGGCTTCGCGGCCGTCTCGCTGTTCGGTCCGACGGCGCACAAGTTCAAGGAGGTCATGCACCTCAGTCCGGTGCTGGTTGGCCTATTGGTAGCGGCGCCGTCGCTCTCGGGTTCTTTGTTGCGCATTCCCTTTTCCGCCTGGGTGGATACCACCGGAGGTCGGAAGCCGTTTCTGGTCCTGCTGCTGCTTTCCATTGTGGGGATGCTCGGGTTGTCCCTGGTCGTCTATCTTCTCTATCCCGAGCGGTTGAGTCCGGCGCTTTATCCCCTGCTCCTGCTCCTCGGAGTGCTCAGCGGTTGTGGCATCGCCACCTTCTCTGTGGGCATCAGTCAGGTCTCATACTGGTTCCCTCAAGCTCGTCAGGGATGGGCGTTGGGAACGTATGCGGGGGTTGGGAATCTGGCTCCGGGATTGTTCTCGTTCCTCCTTCCCCTTGCTCTGGAGTCGTGGGGATTGGCCGGTTCGTATCTGGCCTGGCTTCTCTTCCTGGTGGTGGGCACGGGCCTCTACTACCTGATGGGGCGCAATGCCTGGTATTTTCAATTGCGCGAGCAAGGGGCTCCCGTCGATGAGGCGATGCATGAGGCTCGTCGACAGGGTCAAGAACTCTTCCCGGCGAGCAGCCTGATGGAGAGTTTGAAAGCCTCGGCTCGGATCTGGAAAACGTGGATGCTGGTGATTCTCTACTTCACCACATTCGGTGGCTTCATTGCGCTGACCGCCTGGCTGCCCACCTACTGGAAGTCATTCTTCGCCGTATCAGCGGTCACTGCCGGATTGCTCACGGCGCTCTATTCGCTGTTGACCTCGGCTATTCGCATTCCCGGTGGCTCGCTCTCGGACCGCATCGGTGGGGAGAACACGGCCATCCTGGCGTTGCTCATGATGCTGGTGGGAGCCGCCTTGATGACCACCTCGCACAACTATGGGCTCTCGGTGGCCGCGGAAGTCTTGATGGCGGTGGGGATGGGCGTCAATAATGCTGCCGTCTTCAAGCTCGTGCCTCAAGAAGTTCCCGAAG
>RFHM01000345.1 GCA_003696865.1 Acidobacteriota bacterium
GCCACGCCTTTCTCCCTCATGCAAACGAGCGATGATCCTCGCAAAAACCTCTATGCCCCCGCGTATATTTGGCCGGTGTATGACTTGCCATCGAGCCGGGTGAAATTCGACGCCAATGTCGAGCGGCGAGAGCATCCCGTTCAGATCTTCTCCAACCAGGATTACGAGAGCACGCCCGATTTCTGGGTAGTCTATCTGCAGGGGGCATATCAGGGAGTCGCCTTCGAGCGAGTCGTTCAGGGAGAGGCGGTATGGGCAATGGGCGATGCCGTTCCCCGGAGTGGGACGGAATCGGCCGGGGAGGTGAAGTGGATGGTCGAGCTGGGCCGCACCGTGGGGGCCATCAAGTCCGATGACTCCCTCATTCGGATCGGTGGATCGACCATTTATATGAGGACGATTCGGGAGATCGAGCGAAGGTTGGGGTTGCCCTGTTTGGAGGCCACCGTGGTTCACGAGAGCGGTCATCAGTTTGGACTCCTGGATGGGACGGGAGGGATCATGGAGCGTTGCTCGGCCAACATGGAGAGGCGATTCACCCCCGCTCAACTGAAGATGATTCGCTCCCGCCTGCATCCGCAGGACAACTGACACCAGTGTTACCATGATTACAGATGCTCGTGGAGCCTCTGTGATAGTGTGCAGAACCTGGAGGGGGTTATGAAGAGAGCGATTTCATCAACAGTGAAGTTTCTCGTCCTCGCCGTTTCGGCCTCGTGGCTCACCATGACGGGAGCTGGCGGGGCAATCACCCAAATGCCACCCGTAGCCCGCTTTCTGTTTGCGCCTTCATTCGTTCCACTGGGCGATGGGAATCGAACGCCCGTCATCTTGGATGCCACCAGTTCGATGGGCGAGAATGTCCGTTTCCTTTGGAGGGCGGACGAAGGGACGTTCGTCAGTGGGACGACGCCCCTGAGCGCCCATCCCCGAGTGACGTTTCCCGGCCTGGCGGCGTACACGGTCGTCTTGCTGGTCACCGATGAACAGGGGCAAATCTCGACGATGGCGGGCGTCATCCCTTCGGCCACCGGACCTCCAACGGCCAGTTTCACATTCTCTCCGGCGAGAATTCCGCCGATGGATGGGAATCAGACCGTCGTGCGATTCAGCAGTGCACCGTCACTGGGCGAGGGATTGACGGTCTTCTGGGATATTCCCGCCGGGACGTTCGTCAACGGGACGGGGCCCGATAGCCCCAATCCCGAGGTCACCTTCCCCGGGCTGGCCGATTACGATGTGACGCTGACCGTGGTCGATCAACAGGGACGCCGGGCAACGGCCAGTAGTCGTGTGGAGTTGGACAGAGGAGACCCCATCGCGAGCTTCGATTTCAATCCGGCGTTCATCCCCCCTGGCGATGGTCATCAGACGGTCGTCACGTTCGACGCCCGCTCCTCGCAGGGATCGGGATTGATGTTCGATTGGGATATTCCCGCCGGGACGTTCGTCAATGGGACCGATGCTCAAGATCCTGATCCACGGGTGACTTTTCCCGGCCAGGCCGACTATTCGGTAACCTTGACGGTCACCGATGATCAGGGACGAACGGCGACCGTTCGCGGCACGGTGCCTCTGGACCCCGGACCGCCGACCGCCGCCTTCACCTTCTCGCCTCCATCTGTGCCCCGGGGAGACGGCTTTCGCACCATCGTCAGTTTTGATTCCAGTGGCTCGACCGGCATCCGACTGCGCTACCTCTGGAGGATACAGAGTGCGCGTTTTGAGAACGGAACGAGTTCCACTTCGGCCTTGCCTCAGGTGACCTTTCCCGGCGTGAGGCCGTACTCGGTCCGGCTGACGGTCACCGATGCCGCCGGGCGGGAAGCGACGGCGACGGGCAGAGTCCCGTTGAGATGAAGGTACGCGCAGAGGAGAACGCAGAGCAGGCCGAGGGGCCGGTCTCTCGCCAGGACGCCGTGAGTACCGGCCACGGGCGAGTGCCGGGCGCGTCTTCCCCGGCGCGCCCTTCACTGTTTGGCGATATCGGCCAGCTTGTCGCGGTGAAGGAGCTTGATCCGTTTGCGATGGATCTCGACCAGTCCCATCGCCTTCAACTGGTCGAGCGCGTGGGTGACCGTCTCGCGATACACGCCGAGCATTTCCCCCAATTCCTGGTGGCTGTAGCCCGATACCTGGTCCGTCTCACCGGCGAGTCGGAGCAATAATCCGGCAAGACGCGGCAACACGCCCTTGAAGACGACTTCTTCTAGCTGGCGCTCCCTTTCCATCAACCGAGCGGCCATCTCCTCGCAGATGCGCATGGCTACGGTGGGCTTGCTCAGCAGGAGGTGCTGGACGTCCCGGCGACTCATGACGCAGATGAGGCAATCGTCCATCGCTTCGGCGAACGTGTCATGCATGCCTTGTCCCAGAATGCCCATCTCGCCGAAGAAGGTCATGGGCTCCAGGATCTTCACCGTCAGTTTTCGACCATCGGGGGAGAGGCGATACAGTTGTACGCGCCCTTTCTTGAGCAGGAACAACACCTCGCCCGTCTCGCCGGGCACATAGAAGACGCGGCCCGCCGGACAGCTCACCATGGAAATGGAACGTTCCAGTTCCTTGAGCTCTTCCTGACTCAGATCTTGAAAAATTTTCATCGCCGAGAGATAAGCGATTTTCTCGCTCACTCGTTGTGTGGCCAGGAGGGCATCGGCAGGAACATCGGAAGGGGGGGCTTCCCGCATCCGCGTCGCGCTCCTTCTCGAGAATGGATTTAATGGCATCTCTGAGTTCTCCTCCTCTTCTCAGTTTGGTTGACCACACCGTACCACACGTTCCCTCCTTTGTCCATGAGCATGGCCGTCTCATGAGCCATCGTCCAGCAGGCTCTCCAGGAGAGCGCAAAGCTCATCCGGTTCTGGATTTCCCAAGAAACAGATGCGCCGATTGAGGACATAGGTTGGGACGGCGAACACCTCTGAAGGGGGAGTGGTCGCTCGATCCAAGTCAATGACCTCAACGATCAACCGGGGGAATTGACCGGCAACAGCCCGAGCCAATCGTTCGGCCTCGTCGCATATTGGACAGTGGCTGGCGATATAGACTCGAAGCACCGGAGCGTTGTCGTGTTCTTCCTGGGATGGCTCTCTAGGCATGATCATCTTCGCTCTGTACGTCTCGAGTTGGATTTGAGTCGCTTGCTTCTGTGCACGATGCACGGCGAGCATTTCCCTTGGTCCGTACCCAGATAGGCGGCTCATCGGGCCATTATGGTCGTTGCTTCCATCTCCGTTCAGTAAGCTAGATACCAATTCTTCTCTAGCGAGAAGGGATTTCAGGTAACTAAGGAGAATCGGGAATGTGATTCGCGTCACAGCCCGTCCACTTCACTTGAACGTACAATACCTCCTAATTCCAATGGAAACGGTGGATATGGTGCTTGAATGCCGTCCAATATTGATCACAGGAGGTGACAAAAAAGTGAGACGAAAGGAGGATACAGTGAGACGGAATTTCATCATTTTCGTTCCCGGATTACTGCTTGGCCTGATCGTTGGATTGACGCTCTCGGCCGGCCGAGAGGCTCCGGCAGTGACCCAGCAGGCCTCTGGACGTATGGCCGCTAAGATAAGGATGTTCCAGGCGTTGGCCCCGGCCCGCGGCTATCTGCGAGCACACCGTGGTGTCCAAGACCCACTCGGTCTCCTCGGCGGACCGGTGAAAGTCCGAATCAGACAGTCCGAGGGCGGCGTCTTTGTGGCTCTCCCTGACCAGCGACGCCTCGACAAAGACGTGTTCGGTACGCCTCAACTTCCGCGCGCCTATGGAGGAACTCCGGGCATCAATGGCGTCCCCCCCATGCTTCGTGCCGTCGAAGGGGGGAGGTACACGGTGATGAAAAAGAAGTCACCGTTCGGAGATAAATACATCGTCATGGCCGATGGGAAGCTTCGCATTGAAGCCGTTGATGCTACGGCCACGGACGCTGCGCAGAGCCGCGACTCGGTGCGTATGGAGGCGAGCTGGAAGGACAAGAAAGGAAATACCTACACGGTGCAGTGCTGCCAAATGATGGCCACCCATGGCGTGGAGTTTCCCACCTTTGGCGGCGTGGTGACGAACCATCTGTTGCATGGCTTCACCCGACTGGGGACGGCGCTCATGCCCACCGAGTTCACCTATTTCGCCTTCTGGGGGATGGGGTCGGTGAGCAAAAATGGGAAGGTATTGGATCGGCCACGATTGGTGCATGGCATGTTGACCGAATACGTCCGCACTCAGGGCTACAAATTGGCTTTCGATCGTGAGGTGACGCCGACGCGACAGCACTTTCATCTCATGGTGGCGCCGTTCAAGCCGGTGATGAAAGAAGGGCGATTCGCGCCCAGTCCGGTCAAGACCGGCTTCACTCTGCCCAATGGCATGGAGTTGCCCTTCTGGCATGTGATGTTCGAAAACCTGGAGGTCAAAGGGCAACGTGATTGAACGCGCAGGGCTCACCATCATCCGGTTCGGCGGGCATCGTCTGAGGCGACGAGGGGTGCAACTGGCCACCATCACGTGGATACTCCTGCTGGCGGTTGGGGCCGGGGGGATGAGTCGCCGAGCCGGATGGCCGACTTCGAAGAAACCAGCAGCGGTGATCAAGATGACCGATCGGCTCACCTTCGAGCCGGCGCGCGTGACGATCAAAGTGGGCGAGACGGTCCGGTGGAAAAGCGCCTCCCTTCTCGTCCACACGGTGACGGCCGATCCAGCTCTGGCGGCCAATCCCGAGGATGTTGCCCTGCCCGTCGGCGCCAAGCCATTCAACTCCGGCAATATTAAACCCGGAGGGCAGTTCCAGCATACCTTCAAAGTCCCCGGGACGTACCGCTACTTCTGTATCCCCCATGAGGGAGCGGGAATGATCGGCGTCGTTGTGGTCCGGCCGACCACCAGGTGAAGTCGGCGAGGTCATCCATCGCCACGAGTTGCTCAACACCCCCGAGAGGTGGAGAGGGAAGATA
>RFHM01000346.1 GCA_003696865.1 Acidobacteriota bacterium
CCTCCAGTGAGGTCCTCCGGTCCGGTGGGCCGTTGACCCGTTTCGCTGGAGCCTAGAAGCGCGCCAGGAGGTTCGTCCTCCTGGCGTTTTTTCGTTTTCAGCGTATCCTCAGCCCCGACCACGAGACATCGCGCTCTCTGATCGATTCTCCCGCCGAGGAAGCGGTCGAAGAGGGCTTCGCCCTGGGAGCTTGAATCCCTCCGTCCTCGCGCTGAGTGGTGGCGGGCATTCCCTTGGCGGCGCGGGGCGATGAGCGCTGTGGGGGGCCGGGCATTCCGTCTCCGCCGGACCGCGATCCATCCCGGCGCGCCAACGCCGAACGACTCTCCATGATCGGTCTCGCCCCGGAGAGAGCTCGTGGAGTGGCCCGGCCGCTCCTGGGGTTGGGGTCATCGTGGAGCTGTGTTATGATGATGATCTATGTCAGTGGACAAGGATGCGCTGGTCAAGCCTCGGCTCTTACGAGGGTTTCGCGACTATCTGCCGGAGCAGATGATCGCCCGACAGAAGATGATCGCCACCATCCGGGAGGTCTATGAACGGTACGGGTTCGTCCCTCTGGATACTCCGGCGATGGAGTACACGGAGACCCTCCTCGGCAAATATGGCGAGGAGAGCAGCAAGCAGATTTTTCGTTTCGTGGATCTGGAGGGGAACGATGTCGCGCTGCGATTCGATTTGACCGTGCCGTTGGCCCGCGTCGTCGCTCAGTATCAGGACTTACCCCGCCCGTTCCGCCGCTATCAGGTCGGTCCCGTCTGGCGGTTCGACAAGCCCGATCCGGGTCGGTTCCGCGAATTCATTCAATTCGACTTGGACACGGTCGGTTCTGATTCCATGGCCGCCGATGCCGAGATCCTCTCCGGCATCTGCGATACGATGGAGGCGTTGGGCATCGAGCGATACCGCGTCCGCTGCAGCAATCGCAAGATCCTCAACGCGCTCATCGCTTTCGCCGACGTCGATCCGCGTCGCGCCACGCACGTTTTCCGCGTCATCGACAAGATCGATCGCATTGGTCGAGAGGGCGTTCGCCAAGAGTTGACCCGAGGCCGCGTCGATGCCTCTGGAGACGTCATCCCCGGATTGGGGCTCGATGAGCGGGCCGTTTCGCGGATCATGGAATTCCTGAACATCGCCGGATCGACGCGGGCGGAGGTTCTGGATGCCCTCGATGAGTTGTTTCGCGGGATTCCTGGTGCGCAGCAGGGGATTGACGAGCTCCGTCGTATCGACGAGTACTTGACGGCGTTGGACATCTCCGAGCAAAAAGTCGTCTTCGATGTCAGCATCGCCCGCGGATTGGACTACTACACCGGCCCCATTTTCGAGACGATCCTGCTCGATGCACCGGAATTCGGTGCCGTATTCAGTGGTGGGCGGTATGATGGATTGGTGGAGCGATTCCTGGGGGAGAAGATCCCGGCCACGGGTGCCTCCATTGGCGTCGATCGATTGCTGGCCGCGCTGCTGAAGCTCGGCGTCGTCGAGCTCAGACCATCGACGGCCCAGGTCCTGGTGACGGTCATGGAGCCCGATCGCCTGGTGGAGTATCAGAAGATCACGCGTCGGTTGCGCCAGGCGGGCATCAACGCTGAACTCTATCTCGGCCCGGACAGGAGCATCCGCAAGCAGTTGAAGTATGCCGATCGACAGCAGATCCCCATCGCCGTCATCGTCGGCCCCGACGAGTTCGCTCGCCGTGAAGTCTCGATCAAGGATTTACGGGAAGGATTGCGCCGTCAGGGAGAGGTGTCCGAGCGCAGCGAGTGGCTCAAAGCGCGCTTCGGCCAGGTCACCGTGCCGCGGGACAAGATGCTGGATGTCATTCGGGAAATTCTCGACCAGGAGGCGCGCGGACTCTAGAGAATGATGGGTTCTCCCGGCCGCGCATCTTTTTTCAACACCCAGTAGGTGTAGCCGTCGGGATCGGTGCGCCGCTCGGCGCCGAGTTCCTCCAGCCGCTTTTTGAGCCGCTCCAGGATGCGCGCGAAGAACCGTTGCCGATCGAACAGAATGACGTGCCCATCGAGCATGCCCAGATAGTACGGCTTGACGATCTGGGCCTCTTCCGGCGTGAGGATGATCGTGCAGGCTGTGGCGGCGAACGTCTCTCCGGCGCGCTTCTTCAACGGGTAGACGAGATGGCGTCGAGCCAATCGACTTCTGGGGAGATCGGCTTTCACCAGGAGCACATCGAGGTCGCTCTCCGGACGCGCTTTCCCCGTCACATAGGAGCCGAATACAACGACGCTCACCAGCGCGTCTCCCCATTCGGCCTCGAGTACATCGACGAAGCGAAGCAGCTCCCGTCGCAAGTCTTCGGGGAGGTCATCGAGTGGATGTCTCTGAGATGTCATTTTCGCCGCCCTCCTCGTCCTGGGATGGGTCGCCTCTCTGGCCTCGCTCGGTCACCATGTGTTCGTACAATTTGACGAGCTCGGTCGTCCAGTTCAGCGCTCGTTCGGCATCCTCTCGCTCGTAGAGGTCCGAGGCGGGGATCACATCGGTTTCATTACCATAAAATGCGGGACTTCTCTCTTCGAAAAGGCTCGCCGAAACCTTCTCTATCCAAGCGAGCTTCTTTCGCCAGGCGTCCGGGAGGTGGTCCTGGTGAGCGCGAAGCGTCGCTCCCACATCGTGCCGTTTTGGCGGATCGATGCCGATATATCGCCGTGCGCCTTTGAGAATGAGCTCGACAATCTCCTGTGCTTCTCGGACGACATCGTCGTAGGATTCTTCCTCGTAGAGCACCTGGAGAGCTCGACGGCGTGCCCGAGCCTTACGCAGATCATCTCGCGCCAGCGACAACGAATTCATCGTTTCCTCTGCTCCAGCGAAAGCGAGCTGCGGTCAATGGCCGATCATCTCTCACCATTCGCTGTTTCTCAACTATACCTCAAGCCGTCGCATGAGCGCTACCCGGTCAGTCGACGATGGAAGCAGCTTCGCTCGCCGGTATGGCAAGCGGGCCCGGTCTGGTCGATGAGATAGAGCAACGTGTCCTGATCGCAATCGACGAGGATCTCCCGAACCTTTTGCAGATGCCCCGATGTCGCTCCTTTCTTCCACAGTTCCTGTCGCGATCGGCTCCAATAGTGGGCATAGCCAGTTTCCAGCGTGCGTTTCACGGCTTCGTCGTTGGCATAGGCGACCATCAGCACGTCGCCGGTCGCGGCATCTTGTGCGACGACGGGAATCAGTCCATCGCCCTTCTGAAAGTCGAGTTCGCTCAGATTGACGGTCTTCATGGTCTCACCTCGATGCCTCGTTGGCGAAGAAATCGTTTGACGACCGGGATGGGGTATCGATGGAAGTGAAAGATCGATGCCGCCAGGGCAGCATCGGCGCGTCCACGGACGAAGGCCTCGTAGATGTGTTCGGGGCGGCCGCAGCCGCCGCTGGCGATGATGGGGAGATTGACGCGCGCGGCCAGAGCGGCCAGCAGGTCCACATCATACCCTGTTTCCGTTCCATCCCGATCGATGGACGTGACGAGCAACTCGCCGGCTCCCAGTCGCTCCGCTTCCGCCGCCCACGCCAGGGCATCGCGGCCCGTCGGGCGCCGACCGCCATAGGTGTACACTTCGAACCAGACCTCGGGATCTCCGGTCGGCGATGCCTCCCTGGCGATGTCCGATTCGACGTTCGCCGCTCGCTCTCCGGTCTCTGCCCGTCGATTCCCTCGTCCGAGGCGGCGCTTGGCGTCGATGGCCAGAACCACGCACTGGGTGCCGAACATATCGGCCAGCTCGGCGATGAACTCGGGGCGTTGGACGGCCGCCGTGTTCACCGAGATCTTGTCGGCGCCGCTCGACAGGATGGCGCGGGCATCGTCGAGCGTCCTGATCCCCCCTCCAACGGTGAATGGGATATCCAGCGTGCGCGCCACCTTCTGAACCATCTCGACCAATGTCTTTCGTTTTTCCACCGAAGCGGTGATGTCCAGAAAGACCAGTTCATCGGCTCCTTCGTCGCGATAGCGGCGCGCCTGTTGAACCGGGTCGCCGGCGTCCTTCAGGTGTTGAAACTGGATGCCTTTGACCACCCGGCCGGCATCGACGTCTAAACAGGGAATGATTCGCTTGGCTACCATCATCTCTCACGCGATATGGGCGATTCCACCAGCGTCGGGCGCTGGCGCCTCACGGCGCTACGACCCGGCGGGCGGCGTCGAGCGTGAGCCGACCCTCGTAGAGAGCCTTGCCCATGATGACGCCGGTGACGCCCACTCGGTCGAGCCGTCGCAGGTCATCGATGGAGGAGACGCCACCGCTGGCGTAGATGCGCGCTCCATCGAGTTGGGCTGCGGCTCGGAGCGTAGTCAGATCGGCTCCTTCCAGCGTTCCGTCGCGAGCGATGGAGGTCATCAGGAATTGCTGCACCCCTATGTGCAGCAGTTGCCGGAGCGCCTCCAGCGGCTCGATCGCCGTCGCTTCTTGCCATCCCTTGATCATCACCCGATCGGCGGCATAATCGACCGCCACCATGATGCGTTCTGATCCCAACTGGCGCAAAATCGTCTCCAACGCCCGCCGATTGTGGAACGCCATCGTTCCGACGACCACCCGGCGCGCGCCGGCCTCGAGCCATTCGGCCGCTCGCTCGGGCGTTCTGATCCCACCACCCACCTGGACGGGAATGTTCACCCGATCGATGATGTCCAGGATCGTTTGCCGATGATCGCGGTGATGACCGAGGGTGGCGTCCAGGTCGACGATGTGGAGCGCATCGGCGCCCGCTGCCTCCCAATGTCGAGCCGTGCGCACCGGATCGTCACTGTAGACGGTCGGCGCTTGGGGATCGCCTCGCACGAGGCGAACCACTTTTCCTTCCATGAGATCGATTGACGGAATGAGTTCCATGACGCTTCCGATCACCCGGATATTCGATCGTGGATGAGCGCAGCGGAACGCAGACGACGGTGACGGGAAATGAGATGGGCGCTGCTCTGCTCTCGGTCGTATAAGCCCATCTCTCTCCAACCTCTCGTTTCCGCGTGCATTCGCCGCCCCATCATCCGCGACATAATCGCAGAAAGTTTTTCAGCATGAGCGACCCCGCTTCTCCCGATTTTTCCGGGTGAAACTGGGTACCGAAGATACGATCTCGCCCCACCACCGCCGGGAAAGAGACCCCGTGTTCGGCGCGCGCCAGGACCACGCTCTCGTCCTCGGGCTGAGGATAGAACGAGTGAACGAAATACACCCAGGCTCCTTGCGGTACGCCGTGGAGCAAAGGATTGGATCGCACGAGATGGAGCCGATTCCATCCCATGTGAGGAATTTTCACCGAGTCGGGAAGCCGGACGACGGCGCCGGGAATGAGCCCCAGCCCTTGACCCGGCCCTTCCTCACTGCGGTCGAACAACACTTGCATGCCCAGGCACACGCCGAGGATGGGCGTCCCTCGCTCGATCACTTCGTCTATGGCCGACCGCATCCTTCGCAGCCGCTCGCTCACCGGCGTGAAATGGCCGACGCCCGGCAAGATGAGTCCATCGAAACAAGGGTCGGGGGGAATCTCCTGGCGAATGAGGGGTTCGGCGCCTTCCCTCTGGATGGCGCTCATCAAGCTGAACAGATTCCCCACGCCGTAATCGAGAATGAGAATGCGCGTCATCATATCACCCCCTTGGAGCTGGGGATGCCGGGTCGTCGAGGGTCGGGAGCGACCGCTTGTCGTAAGGCTCTGGCCAATGCTTTGATGCCGCATTCCACCTTGTGGTGATCGTTCTCGCCGTAGTGCACGATGATGTGGATGGTCGCTTCCATGGCCGTGGCCAGCGAGCGCGCGAAGTGGTAGATATCTTCGCGAGGCATATCTTCGATGCCATTCTTGTCGATCTTCAAATCGATGACATTGTACGGTCGTCGGGCCAGATCCACGCTGGCCATGGCCAGGGCCTCATCCAGCGGCACGACGGCGTGGCCGAAGCGCGCGATGCCGGCGCGATCGCCGAGCGCCCGATTGATCGCCGCGCCCAGCGCCAAGGCGGTATCCTCCACGACATGGTGAATCAGGTCGCCGCGCGCTCGCACGGAGAGATCGAAGAGGCTGTGCGTGGCCAGCAACTCGATCATGTGGGTCAGGAACTTGACCTCGGTATCGACCTCGGATTGGCCGCTTCCGTCCAGGTTCACCTCCACCGTGATCTCTGTCTCTCCCGTCTCTCGTGTGAGTTGAGCTGTTCGCATAAACGGGTGATTATACGCCAGAGACGGTGAATCTGCCATACGAAAAATGAGCCGGTTCTCGCCTGGTGGAAATCGAGGCAATGGGGGAAGCGACGGCGGATTGTGGGCTTGGCCGTCCATGTCAGTCGATGCCGCAATGATGTGACAACTGGTTTTACGACGACGGTGGGTGAGCCGTCCTCGGGAGGCGGTTCTCTCGTTCCCTCCCAACCATCACTCGCTCAGAATGCGTTCCAGGCCGTCGAAGGCG
>RFHM01000005.1 GCA_003696865.1 Acidobacteriota bacterium
CTCTTGAGTCGATCGACGGATGGAGGGATGAGTTGGAGCGAACCCGTCCGCGTCAATGACGATGCCCCGGGCAATGGGAAAGATCAGTTCATGCCGTTCGTCACCGTCGATCAGACGACGGGAGATGTCGTCATCGGTTACTATGATCGGCGCGATTCGGTGGAGAATTTCCTGGTTGATTATCGCGTCACCTGGTCATCGGACGGGGGTGTCACGTTCGCGCCCAGTATCAAGCTCACCGATCAACCATTCGATCCCTCGGCGGCGTTCCGTTTCATTCGTGCCGCGAACTTCACCTGTATGGTGCCATTCATGGGCGATTATACCAGTCTGGCGGCGCACCAGGGGATGATCGTCCCACTTTGGGCCGATACGCGGAATGGACGATCGGACATCTTCACACAGCCGTTCGTCATTCCTTGAGAGAGTCGCCTCACCGCGTGGCCATCAGGTTTATTCGGCGAGCGTGAGAGGGAATGTCGAGATTGCGCCGCCTTGGCATTCAGGGAGCGAGTGACCGGGAGAACCGTCGATAATCGCGACCGATGATGAGAATGGTCTTGCACATTTCATGGAGTCGCGATCGCAATCGTTCTCCGACGCGCTCGGCCAGCGTCTCCTCGTTATTTATCGAGGTGTCCAGGTAGTTGGTCGTGAAGATGGTCAGCCGCTTGTAGTTGTAGCGGGTATTGATGATCTGCGTCATCGTATCCTGAACCCATGCCGTTGGCTTGGCCGCACCGAGTTCGTCCAGGACGAGGACGTCAACGTGATAAATGGGTTCCAGAATGCGGGATTCCGTGCGCTGGGAGTCGGGATTGTAACTCTCCTGAATTTCCTTGAGGAGATCGCGAAAGTCATAGAACAGGCAGTGGGCCATTTTCGTTCTGATCAATTCCTTCAACACCGAGACGGCCAGGTGCGTCTTTCCTACTCCCACAGGTCCCATCAGCAGAAGGCCTCGGTCCGTATTCGGATATTCTTTGACGAACTGTCGACACATGAGTACGGCCATGCGCTGGGATTCCAGTTCCGGGGAGTTCACTTCTCCTTGCGGAATGTAATTCTTCAATTCACACTCGACATAACGAGGAGGGATACGCGCCGCCTCCAGCAATCGCTCTACTGCCGTTGATGAAACGTCACCCCGACAGCGGCATCGGCGGACCGTCCTCTCTTGGACATACTCCCAGCCGGTGCCATGGCAGATGGGGCACCCCTTCTCTGCGACCTTCGCTTTCTCCGTCAGCATGTGGTTCAAACGACCCGTACCAAGTGTAACGGCTTTTCATTATAAAAGACTCCTCGCCCGGATGCAACACATTTGTTTTTGAAGAGAGGATTTTCGTTCTGGCGTTGAACTCCGTCTCCATGGAGGCCTATAATTCAGGCCTCATATGGAGATGACCGTCGATGAACAAATCGCCTACCTGCGGCGCGGCTGCGTCGATCTCATCCGCGAAGAGGACCTGCGAGAGAAATTGAAGCGATCTCGGCGCACGGGTCGACCGCTCCGGGTGAAGCTGGGGGCCGATCCCACGGCTCCCGATCTGCACCTGGGCCATGTCGTCGTGTTGAGGAAGCTGCGTCAGTTTCAAGAATTGGGGCATACGGTGATCTTCCTCATCGGCGACTTCACCGGTATGATCGGCGATCCTACCGGGCGCTCGGCCACTCGACCACCGCTGTCTCGCGAGCAGATTCAAGCCAATGCCGAAACGTATAAGGAGCAAGTCTTCCGGATCCTCGATCCCGAGAAGACGGTCATCGAGTTCAATTCCAAATGGTTGGGCGCTCTGACCAGCGAGGATTGGATTCGACTCGCCGCCAAGGTGACCGTGGCCCAGATTCTGGAACGCGACGATTTCCAGAATCGCCTCCAGAAGGGTATCCCGATCAGCCTGCATGAGCTCCTCTATCCGCTCGCCCAGGCGTATGACTCCGTGGCTCTGGAAGCCGATGTGGAATTGGGTGGCACGGATCAGAAATTCAATCTCCTGGTGGCGCGGGACGTCCAACGCGAATTCGGACAGGAGCCGCAGGTGGTCATGACCGTGCCCCTGTTGGTGGGGACCGACGGGGTGCAAAAGATGTCCAAATCCTATGGTAACTACATCGGCATCACCGAACCACCAGAAGAAATCTACGGCAAGACCATGTCCATCTCCGACGAGTTGATGTGGACCTACTACGAACTGCTCACCGATATCCCGCTCGATGAACTCCGACGTCTCCGCGAGGCAGTGAAAGCTGGCGAGATCTCGCCGCGCGATGTGAAAGCCCGCCTGGCTCGATTACTGGTCGGCCAATTCTATTCTCCGGCCGAAGCCGAGCGCGCCGAAGAGGCGTTCAATCGCGTGTTTCGGGAGAAACTGGCGCCGACCGACGTACCGACGGTGGAATTGAAACTCCCCGGCCATTCCATAGATGTGGCTCGAATGCTCGTGGAGATCGGCTTGGCCTCTTCGATGCGCGAGGCGCGACGACTCATCGAGCAGGGCGGTGTCTCTATCGATGGTCTGCGCGTCAGCGATGTCAAGGCGGTGATCGATTTCGCCGAAAGGCCGGAGATCCTGGTCAAAGTCGGCAAGCGGCGATTTCGACGAGTAAGATGTGTGGGCAGCTCTTCCGGTCAGGGTTGAAGAGAACCCCTTCCTCCCCCAGAAGATCGAGTCATTAGCGAATCCCGTTGGAGTGCGTTCCTCGGGGGACGACTGCCCACGGAAAGCTATGAATCCCTCAGGCTCACCGAATATCCCGCCGCCATAGGTATGGCTTCTGTCGGCTCATTCCCAGCCCGATGTCGGAGATCACTTCACCGGCTGGCCAACGTTCACTCGCCCACAGTCTGCGGATTGACGCGATGAAATCGTCTCATTAAAATTTTCCCCGGAGAATACACATCGTGCAAAAGAGAGGTGCTGTGGGGATGTGACGGAACTGGCAGACGTGCGGGTCTCAAAAACCCGTGGGGTAACCCCCCGTGTGGGTTCGACTCCCACCATCCCCACCAGATAATCTCCTTTGAAAATCACCGCAGAGGCGCAAAGAACGCAAAGATCCTCCAACGGGCTCTTTTCATTCCCGCGATGTGGCTCGGCGCGCGCCAGGGGCGACTCCTTCGAAAATCACCGCAGAGGCGCAAAGAACGCAGAGATCTCTCCAAGAGGCTCTTTTCATTCTCTCCGTGTGGCTCGGCGCGCGCCAGGGGCGACTCCCTGGAAAATACGTGGCACAAGATGGCCTCTTGCGCTCCATTTCCAGGAGTCCACGGGGTCCCTCTCAGAATTCTCCCCGGTCCCATCACGTTTTGATCACATCGATGGGTGTGTCCACCGAAGCATTCAGCCTCTCGGCCGCTGAGTCTTGATTGATGGCAATCTCCCATCGCCCGGTGCTGCCCAGAATGGCGAATGGCTCTCCCGGAGGCGCTTCGGCGAAGTGGGATTGGAAGCGGGTGATGGTGTGGTCGTTGATGATGAATCGAGTGCCCGAGCGGGCGGCTTCTGGAGGCACGTCTTTGCTGGTCAGATTGGTGATCAGGTTGCCGAATCGATCGATGTGAATGACGTGGCCGCGAACGTGCGTCGGGCTGATCGCCCGGGGACGCGGTAAATCGAATTTCACGACATCGGTGAGCGGAGGGCCGAAACAGGTGGGATCGATGCCCTTGGAAAGCCAGGCGGCCGTCGGCGCGAAGATGTCCCGCCCGTGAAATGTCTGACTGATTGGTTGACGAAAGTACTGGTCAGCCGTGATGTGGATGATATGTTCGATCTCCTCTTCGGCATAAATGAAACTGAATACGCCATTATCAGGGCCGATGAAGGCATAGCGTGACGTCGTCAGGAGAATCGGCTTCCGCGACGAACCCACGCCGGGATCGACGACAACGACGTGGATTGTTCCCGAAGGGAATTCGCCATAAGCCTGAGCGAGCGTGAACGCCGCGTCGCGAATGTCATGGGGTCGAATGGTGTGGGTGATATCCACGATCGTGATCGAAGGGTTGATGGACAGGATGACTCCCTTCATCGCCCCGACGAAGAAATCATCGAGCCCGAAGTCCGTGGTGAGCGTGATGATCGACGATGGTGCGTCCATCAGCCTATCGGTTTTAGCGCAATGCCGTTCGATTGACAAGGGGAGGCCGTTAGCCTATAAGTACTCTGTGAGGGGTGATGATGAAGCGTATTTATCTCGACAACAGTGCGACCACGGCCGTCGATCCAGAGGTGCTGGAGGCGATGTGGCCCTACTTCTCCGAAGAATTCGGCAACGCTTCATCGGTACACACGGTGGGTCAAAAGGCGCGCGCTGCCGTAGAAGCGGCGCGCGCTCGGGTTGCTGAATTGATCGGCGCTCAACCCGGCGAGATCGTGTTCACCAGCGGAGGAACGGAATCAGACAATCTGGCCATCAAGGGGGTGGCCGAGGCGCTCAGCGATCAGGGACGGCACATCATCACCTCGGCCATCGAACATCCGGCGGTGTTACGAACCTGTCGGGCGCTGGAGAAGCGAGGCTTTCGGGTGACGTTTCTCCCGGTATCGGGTGGCGGCCTCGTCGAAGTGACCGATCTGGAGGCGGCGCTCAGGGAGGATACCATCCTCGTCTCCATCATGATGGCCAATAATGAAATTGGAACGCGACAGCCGATCGAAGAGATCGGCCGGCTGATTCGCGACGTTCGGCAGGCGCGGGGGAGCCCCTACCCTTACGTCCACACCGATGCCGTCCAGGCCGTAGGTAAAGTCCGCGTCGATGTGAACGAGTTAGGCGTCGATCTTCTCTCCCTGTCGGCGCACAAGATTCATGGTCCCAAAGGTGTGGGAGCGCTCTACGTGCGGTCGGGCGTTCTGCTGGCTCCGCAGATGCATGGTGGACATCATGAGCGCGATCGGCGCGCGGGCACAGAAAACGTGCCGGGCATCGTCGGTTTCGGTCGAGCCGCCGAGTTGGCGCGCACGCATCTGGCCGAACGCCAACGGCACATGCAACAGTTGCGCGATCACCTGGAGGAGGGCATCGCTCGACGTATCCCCGATGTCCTGTTCAATGGAGATCGTGAGCGGCGCGTGCCCCACATCAGCAATTGCAGTTTTCGCTACATTGAGGGCGAAGCGCTCATGATTCGTCTGGATCTGCGAGGCATTGCCGTCTCTACGGGATCGGCGTGTGCATCGGGATCGGTGGAGCCGTCACACGTATTAACGGCGTTGGGACGGGATCGCGAGTTGGCCCGCGGCAGCATTCGATTCTCTCTCTGCAAGGACACCACGGCGAGCGACATTGATACCGTGCTGGATGTGCTCGTCGAAGAAGTGGCGGCGCTGCGCGCCCTTTCGCCGCTCGCTCAGCCGAGCGAAACGCGAGTGTGAACCGTGTATCAAGGGAAGCTCGCTCAGCTCATCCAGCATCCGAGCCACGTTGGCGAACTGGAGAATCCTTCGGCGATGGCCGAGGTGACCAATCCCGTCTGCGATGATCGCTTGCGGCTGAGTATCCGGGTGGAAGACGGCATCATCACCGAAGCGCGCTTCAAAGTCTATGGTTGCGCTCCCACCATTGCCACGGGGTCGATGGCCGCCGAACTGATCCGCGGAAAGTCACTGGAGGACGCTTTACGGATCACCCGCGAGGAGATCGATCGCGCCGTCGGCGGATTGCCTCATACGAAGATTCATTGTGCTACCTTGGCGGTCGATGCTATCTGGGCGGTGATCGACGATTATCGGCGACGGAATCCTGTGTAGGTGACTCGCGTGGGACTTCCCCTGATGTTGCAGGGCTAGGACCTCAGTAAGCCCTCTCCTGAGGATGACTCCGTTCCATCAGCCTGGTATGGGTGAACTCATTTCCGTATCAGCTCCCATCCTTTTTCGGTCAAGCCGATGAGTGGGTATACCCGCCTGGATTTTCGCACGGTGAGATATCCTCGTTCGATGAGCAGATCAATCGAGCGGCGGATCTCGGTTTGCTTCATGTATGACAACCGGCCGTGATGGGGCGAATGATTCAAGCGCCAGCGCCGGATGCTCTTGTTCATCGAACCGCGCAACATGGCGGCGATCGTGCTCTGACCGAAGCGGAATTGATGTTCGGCGACACACTCCAGTATGCATCGAGCGGCGTCCAGATTCTCAATGGCGATCGTTTCCCGAGACGATGGGGAGGGGAGTGGACGTTCGGCTCGGGCGAGCTTTCGCCGCCGATCGGCCGTCCGACGGAGGCGCTCCCGCAGCTCCTCTCCGGACGGCGCCGATTCGATGATGAACTCATCCAATGGGGTGAGCGGGGAGCGGAACGTGATCGTCGTTCGCCGAACGCGCCCGAGACAGGTGGAGCACGCGCCACACCGTTCCACGCGCTTCCGATCGCCGAAATAATCGAGGATGAATCCCCGCAAACAGCGATTCGTCTGGGCATAGGCGATCATCTGCTGGAGCTTCCAGCGGTCGAAGGCGGCTCGGCGCGCCAATTCCACTTTGTCAATGCGAAGCCGGTCACAAGGCTCGGGATCGAGTAATTGAATATGATAGAGGGGATCATCGCCGATGGACGTGCGCATCAGGTGAATGTGCCCGGCTTTCTCCAGCCGAACCAATGCCGTATTCACGGCCAGCACATTACGCTCGCCGAGAGCTTCGGCGAGGCCTCGAGGCGATATCTCCTGCGTCTCCGATGATCGTTCGACGAGGAACTGATAGACGCGAGCGATGAGATCGGGATGCGGATGATCGGCCTCGATGAAATACTCCTGAATGCGGACGTCGCTCCAAGCGAATAAGAGACTGCACATCGATTCTCGACCATCGCGCCCGGCGCGCCCCATCTCCTGGTAGTAGCTGTCGATAGAATCCGGTAGGTTGTAATGAATGACGAAGCGAATGTCCGGTTTGTCAATGCCCATCCCGAAGGCGTTGGTCGCCACGATGACATCGACTTCATCATCCATGAAAGCATTTTGTGCCCGTTCTCGTTCCGAACCCGGTAATCCCGCGTGATAGGGAAGGGCACGAATGCCGCGCGCCCGTAATTCCCGAGCCACGGAATCGACGATCTTCCGCGTCGCCCCATAGATGATTCCCGACCCGGCCACCTCATTGAGCACTCTCTCGATGAAGGCGAGCTTCTCCTTATGCGTGCGCCGATGTTGAACCTGAAGCTTGAGGTTGACGCGATCGAATCCAGCGACGAAATGTTCGGCCTCCTCCAATCCTAATTGTTCCGCAATGTCCATGCGAATGGTCGGCGTCGCCGTCGCCGTGAGGGCTACCACCGGTGGTCGGCCGAGTTGCTCGATGACCGCGCGCAGGCGCAAGTAATCGGGGCGAAAATCGTGACCCCAGTGTGAGATACAGTGGGCTTCGTCGATAGCGAATAGCGAGAGGGGGACCTGACGCAAAACCTCGATGAAATATGATGAGCGAAACCGCTCGGGCGCAATATAGAGGATGCGCGCGCGGCCGGCGGCGAAGGCCGTCAACCTCGCTTTTTGTTCCTCGAAGGAAATAGAACTATTGATGAATGTGGCGGAAATGCCCCGGCGCTCGAGCGCCTCGGTCTGGTCTTTCATGAGCGCGATGAGCGGCGAGATGACCAGCGTCCGCCCGGGCAGGAGCAAGGCGGGGAGCTGATAGCAGAGCGATTTTCCTCCGCCGGTGGGCATGACGACGATGCAATTCCGTCCCTGGAGGATGGCCTCGATGACTTCGGCCTGACCTTCGCGAAAGTCCGAGTGGCCAAAGGCCTGCCGGAGAAGCGCTCGGGCCTGATCCATGATTGCCGCTTCACTCATGCCATCCCTCATTCTCGCTCGCCCTCGATGGGTGGGGCGTTCGGTGCCGAACGATCGGCGACGTGAACGACTCGGCCATCGATACAGGTGAAGGCGATTCGCCCCTCTCCATCGAGACAGACGAAATCGGCGCGTTTGCCTTTCTCGATCGATCCCGTCCAACGCTCGATTCTCAGAATCCGCGCCGGAACCCGGGAAGCCATGAGAAGCGCTTCCGTCAGGGAGACGCCTTGTCGGAGGAGATGACGAACTGCTTCGTCCAGGTTGATGACCGAGCCGGCCAGCCGGCCTCGCTCGTTCTGCGTTCGTCCATGGCGAACGCGGATCGTCTCCCCCCACACCTCATACTCTCCATCTCCCAATCCCGTCGCCATGATGGCATCGCTGATGAGCGCCATCTGCGTCGTCGCTTTCACCCGTCGGATCAGTTCGATCATTCGCCAATCCACATGAACGCCGTCGGCGATGAGATCCAACGTGATATCGGATCGAAGAAGCGTCCAACCGAACACGCCGACATGCCGATGATGGAGAGGAGCGAGTGCATTGGGGAAGTGGGTGACGTGACGTGTGCCGAGCGCGGCGGCTCGCTCGCACATTTCAAAAGAGGCCTGACTGTGACCGATAGCCACAACGTACTGTCGCGCCATCAGCGCTTCGATGAGCGCCAATCCCCCTTCGATTTCCGGAGCCAGGGTCATCATTCGCACCGGAACGCGCTCGGCGAGCGAGGGAGCCAAAAACGGCGCCGCGTCTTCATCCGAGGCGAATGTTCGAAAATATCGCGCCGGAAGCGCTCCCGCGCGATCCGGGTTCACGAATGGTCCTTCGAAGTGAAGACCCAATATCCGCGCTCCGTCATCGATGGGTTCGTGGATGAGGTGGCTCACCATGTCGATCGTTTTCAGAAATCCCCGATCGTCCGTGGGGACGAGGGTGGGGAGATAGCCGGTGATGCCGCGGTGGGCCAGATGGCGCGAGAGCGCGATCAACTCCGATTCGTCGGCCACCATCAGGTCGATGCCCATAGAACCGTGAATGTGAATATCGATGAACCCGGGGGCCAGGAAGCGGCCATCGAGATCGATGACCTCGTCAGCTTCCGAAGCGCTGAACGGCGTGGATCGAATGTCCCGGATGTGGTGTCCCTCTACCAGGACCGCTCCTTCCGGGAGTACGCCATCGGGGAGGACGATCGATCCGTTTTGAAAAATCCTGCGCATCGGCGCTCGCATGGTGAAGTCATTGTATGGCGTTTCTCGCCGAAATTCCACCCCGGCGGGGCTGGCGCGCCCGGACCAACTTCTGGTTGAAGCACCGCAGTCGCCCGGGGAGATTGCCTTCCTTCACGCCGCCAGCTAGAATC
>RFHM01000006.1 GCA_003696865.1 Acidobacteriota bacterium
GACGCTCATCATCAATGGGAAACAGGACAAAGTCGTTCCCGTAGACGTGGCCTGGCGATTTTCCCGGTTGATCGAGAACTCCTGGTTATATCTCATTCCTCACTGTGGGCACTGGGCGATGATCGAGCGTCCTGATGAGTTCTGTGCCTTGACCAGTTGGTTTTTGATGCACGCCTGAGGTAGGCGTTGTGGACTTCGATTCAGGGGTCCCTCATCAAGGAGGGTATGGAGGTGGCATATGCATGAACAGGAGTTTCATCAATTAGTCAATATCGAGCAGGGACTGGTGAGCCCTCGGATATTCATCGAGCCGGAAATCTACGAATGGGAGCTAGAGCGTATTTTCGCCCGTTGCTGGCTCTATCTCGCACACGAAAGTCAGATTCCCGAGCCGGGCGACTATGTGGCTGCTTTCATGGGCGAGGATCCTATGATCGTGTGTCGCGATCCCCAAGGGCATATCAGAGCGTTTTTGAACTCCTGCACTCACCGCGGGATGAGGGTTTGCCGCGAGGAAGCGGGTCACACCAAGGCTTTTCGTTGCCCCTACCATGGCTGGACGTTCGACACGGCGGGGAAACTCATCGGCGTTCCTCGCCTTAATGACGGGTACTTTCGGCAGTTGGAAAAGGAGAAGTGGGGATTGATCGAAGTCGCTCAATTGGCTACCTACAAAGGGTTAATTTTTGCCAGTTGGGATCCGGAAGCTCCCTCGTTGGACGATTACTTGGGTGATATGAAGTGGTACATCGACCTCATGGTGGATCGGCTCGAGGGAGGCTCCGAGGTCATCGGTGGAGTCCATAAGTGGGTCATTCCGGCCAACTGGAAGTTTGCCGCCGACAATTTCGTCGGCGACATGTATCACGTGCCAGTCAGCCATGGCTCGGGATTGGCTCTGGGGCTGATCAGCGAACGGGATATCTCTCGCGGATTCCAGGTCTCCGTGGGGAATGGCCATGGTCGAGGGGGGGCCGATCAATGGGATGTCGAGAGTTGGTCCGATCCGGCTTCCCCCCATTTGAAGTTCCTTTATGAGAATCGAGAGGAAATCACCCATCGTCTGGGTCAGCAGCGAGCGCAGATCCTGTTGGCCGGTCACGGGACCATCTTTCCGAACTTCTCCTTCCTGGACATCCCTGGATTTCTCACCTTTCGCGTCTGGCATCCGCGCGGACCTGAACGTATGGAGATCTGGTCCTGGTGCGTAGTGGAGAAGAAAGCTCCTCCCGAGGTGAAGAATATGATGCGCCTGGCTTACCTGGCTCAATTTGGGCCTGGTGGCGTCGTGGAGCAAGATGACGGGGAGAACTGGAGTCAATGCACCCTCGCCATGCGAGGGCGCGTCCGACGTCGCTATATGCTCAACTACCAAATGGGTTTAGGACGCCAACAGGTGCGACCGGGTATACCCGGTCAGACCTCGCCAACCATTTGGAGTGAGATCGGCCAGCGCGGATTCTATCGTCGCTGGCTGGAATTGATGACGGCTCCCAGGTGGAGCGATGTCAACACCGGAGGTGAGTCCAATGGACGAGATGAGAGCCCAGTTTGAAGCCGAACGATTCTTATATCGTGAGGCCAAGTTGCTGGATGAACGGCGATTCGAAGAGTGGTTGGACCTGCTCACCGACGACGTCCGATATTGGATGCCTGTGGGAAACCTTGAAGGAGCGGGGGCACCTGATGGGCAGCATCTCTCCTATTTCGAAGATAACAAGCAAACTTTAATGCTGCGCATCAAGAGACTGGGGACTGGATTCGCTCACGCTGAAGATCCACCGTCGCGGACCCGACACCTCATCTCGAATATCGTCGTCGAGGCATTCACCGAGGCCGAGCTCAAGGTTTCGGCTAACTTCATCGTGTTCCGTGGTCGCCTGGAGACGGAAGAAGATCTCTTTGTCGGCCGCCGTGAAGATGTGTTACGCAAGGTCGATGGGCAGTGGAAACTGGCGGCGCGAAAGATTCTCCTCGACCACAACGTCATCGGGGCCAAAAACCTCAGCCTCTTCTTCTGAATCCTATCATCCATTCACGTGATGGATTGACTGGCTGGGGAGGTGGTATATGAGACCTTTACACCTTTTGCTCTTGTCTACTCTTTTCACGTTGGTCATGAGAGGGGCCGTTGTGGCTCAGGTGGGAGCCACTGGCGAGATTTCGGGAATCGTCCGAGATGCTACGGGGGCCGTCGTCCCAGGAGCGGTGATTACGGTGACGAACCTGAAGACGGGTTCGGCGCGGTCGACCTCCACCAATGAGTCCGGATTCTACGTCATCGCTGGGTTGCCACCCGGCGAATATGAGTTGAGGGCCGAGCACGAGGGATTCAAGACCTATGTTCATCCCAAGCTCGTTTTAACTGTTGGACAATCGGTCTCGCTCGACTTGGCTCTTGAGGTTGGCACCATCGAAGAAATGTTGGAGGTTCGAGCTGAGCCTCCACTGGTCGAAACCCGGAAAATGGAGCAGAGTCAGATTGTGAGTCGCTTGCAGGTAGAGAATCTTCCCATTAATGGCCGGCGGTTCATCGATTTCACGCTTCTGACGCCCAATGTGTCCCTGGGGAGGAGCTATGTAGGCGCGGCGAGTTCACCCCAGTTGGAAACGCAAGCGGTGAAGATCAGTTTTGCCGGTCTGCGAGAGTTCTACTCGAACAACATTCGCATTGATGGGGCCGATGCCACAACGAGTTACACGGGCATCCAGCGATTGACGCCCTCCCAGGAGGCAACCGAAGAGTTCCGCGTGTTGACCGGAGTCTATGCTGCCGAGTATGGCCGAGCGACCGGTGGTATCGTCAATATCGTGACCAAAGAAGGAAAGAACATATTCGATGGAAACGTCTACTATTTCCTGCGGAATGACGATCTGGATGCTCGTAACATTCTTCGAGCGCCGGGTTTCGATATCCTTCGGCAGAACCAGTTCGGATTCACGCTTGGAGGGCCCATCATCCGAAACAAAGCTTTTTTCTTCACCAATTACGAGGGACAACGGCGTGCCGAGTCGCCGATCTATTCATCGGTCATTCTCTCGTCCATCGAACAGATCAATCGGGTGAAGCAGTTCTTCGGGTTACCGCCGGAGAATTTGAACGTCCTTAAGGTCAACGACGCTGATCAGTTCTTGATCAAGGGCAATATCGTCAGACCGCGGAATACGTTCAATGTGAAGTACGAGTTCGCCGAACAGCGGAATCGAAACCAACCCGCGACCATCGAGGGATCGGGCCTTCCGTCTAATTTTCGAAACAATAAGATTCGTGATCAATCTTTCGTATTCAACAACATTTTCGTTGCTTCCCCCTCCATCACCAACGAGTTTCTCTTTCAGTTCGCTCATCGAACGTTCGATAATCCAGCGGTGAGTATAGGCCCATCTATGCAGGTGACCAACCTCCTGGATATCGGTCGGCATGCTGGTCCGTTCGATTTCTATCGCGAGACGAGATGGCAATTCTCGGATAATCTCAGTTATGTGGCCGGACACCATAGTCTGAAATTCGGTCTGGATTTCAGTCACATTCGCAACAAGATCATCTTTCCCGGCATGAATCCGGCCGTCTCGATTTTCACTCCCGAAAGTTTCTTCGGCTTACCCCCATTTGGTCGCCCAACGGCTGTGCTGTTCCTGGCGGCTATTCCCACGAGCGTTCGTCAAAATCCCTTACCGGTTCGGGATTTCACGACGTTATTTCCGACGCCTGAGTGGTTGACCGCCGCGACCACGCGTCCTCGTCATAACTTCTTCGAAGTCTTTGGACAGGATCAAATTCGAGCGACCGATCGATTGACGGTCAATCTGGGACTCAGATATAGCGTCGAGACGCGACCATTCGGGATTGTGGAAGATGATTTCAATAACGTCCAACCTCGTGTTGGTTTCGCTTACTCGTTCGCCGATCGGGCTGTGATCAGGGGCGGGTTTGGACTTTACACCGGACCTATGCATTGGAGCGACATTCTCGGCACGATCACTCCTTGGGGAGGGAGTGACTTCCCCGACCCTCGTTTCCGGTTCACTCAGGTGGAAAGCCAGAATGGAGCCATGGGGCCCATTCCCGGACCGTTTACCGCCGGGCCGGCATTCTTCAATCTTGCTCGCAATGGCCTCTATCCGGATGTCTCACGAATGGCCGAGTGGATTCTCATCAAACCGGTCAGGGATTTGCCTAATCCTTATGCTGAACAGGCCAGCCTGCAGTTGGAGTACCAAATAGGAACTCATTGGGCCGTCAGCCTCGGCTGGTTATTCGTGCACGGGTTGAAGAGCGTGGCTTTGAGGCACATCAATGTCAAGCCGATTGGAGCGTTGCCCAATGGGAAAACGATGTTCACGGCGCTCAATCCCCGGTTCGGATTCTATCAGGTGCTCGAGCCGAGTCAAACGTCGCTCTATCATGCGGGGAATTTGATCGTTCAGCGGCGATTCCACCGGAACGTCAGTCTGGTGGTGAACTATACGTTCTCCAAAACCATTGATTCCACCTCGCCGGGAACATCTCTGACTCAGATTCCGGAGAACAATCTGAACGCTCGATTAGATCGTGCTGTCTCCAACATGCACGTGGCTCATCGATTTGTACTTCGGCTGTTAGCCGAAGGGCCGCGACGATTCGCGCTCACGCGAGATTTCAAGCTCGGCATCATTACCACTCTGGAAAGCGCTCGATTCTACACCATCTTCGTCGGATTCGATGCCAATGGAGATTTGCAACCGACCAATGACCGGGTTGGATTATTGGGGAGAAACACGCTCAAAGGAGATAACTTCTCCAGCGTGGATCTTCGTCTCTCACGGATCATTCCCTTCGGGGAGCGACTGAAGCTGGAATTCATTGCGGAGACGTTCAATCTCTTCAATACGACGAATATCACCGAAATCAACACCGTCTATGGAGCTCCCGATTTTCTCCCTGGCCAGCCGGTTCCTCATAGTTTCCGAGACCGCATTCAAGCGCCAGTAGCCTCATTCGGTACGCCCAAGGCGGTCAGTAATCCTCGTCAGATTCAATTTGCCCTCAAACTACGCTTTTGAAGGGTCATCGCACAGTGACTCGTTTGTCGGATTGTCTGGTAGCCCAGCTTCAATAGGCCTAAAAGCGTCTTTCCGGCTCGGGAAATTCAGTATGCTCTGCGCATCCGCTTCTGAGAGGTCAGCCGGAGCAACCTTGGAGATGACGATCTCCTATGCGAGAGCAAAAAGCGACGGGAGGGAAAGAGATGGGTTACGTAAGATATACTGATCTGCGTGGGTTTGTGAATGAATTGGGTGAAGCTGGGGAACTTCAGCCAGTACGAGCCCAGGTCGATTGGAATCTGGAGGTCGGCGCCCTGACGCGCCTCATTTGTGAACGACGCCAACCGGCGCCTTTATTCGAGAACATCAAGGATTATCCGAGCTACCGAATGGCCGGCGTGCTGCTGGGACCAGGTCGGCCTCTGCACGCTCGACTGGCCATGGCCTTGGGGGTGGACAAAGAAACGCTGCCTCTCGAGCTCATCGAAATCGTGCGCCAGCGACTGCGTGCGCCCAAGGAGCCGGTGAAAGTGGAGAGGAATGAAGCCCCGTGTAAGGAGGTCATTCTCCAGGGAGATGATGCCAATCTCCTCTCACTGCCATGTCCCTGGATTAAAGAGATCGATGGAGGACGCTATGTGGGGACGTGGGATATTGTGGTGATCAAAGATCCTGAGACCGGCTGGGTCAATTGGGGAACGTATCGCTGCATGGTGAAAGATGAGCAGAGCTTCGCCGTCTTGCTCATCCCCGCCGAGCAGCATGGAGGTGGGATTCTGAGGAAGTATCAGGCCATGGGCAAGCCCATGCCTATTGCTTTGGTCATCGGCGCCGATCCGTTGTCTCATTTAGGTGCCATCGCTCCTTTAGATCATGGGATGAGCGAAGTCGCTGCGGCCGGTGGACTACGGGGCGAAGGAGTGCGATTAGTGCGTTGTGAGACCAGCGATCTAGAAGTGCCCGCCGATGCTGAGATCGTCATTGAGGCTGAGATCGTACCCGGAGAAGTGACCGAGGAAGGACCATTTGGTGAATACACTGGTCATCGCGCCCATCATGGATTGAGTCCGTTGGCGCGGGTCAAATGTATCACGCATCGCCAAAATCCCATTTTCACCATGGCCAATATGGGCAAGCCATGGGATGACTGGGCCGTGCCGGCTTCCATCTTGGTGAGTGCCGTGGCCAAGAATCGATTGGAAGATCACGGTATTCGGATCAAGGCTTGTTATGGGCATGCACCGGTCACTACGCTCGTCGTCTCGGTCAATCCTCGGCCGGGATTGACAAAGAAGATCCTCTCCATTTTGATGTCGGGCGAGCGGCTCTTTCTGGCTGGGACGGGCATCGTCTTCGTCGATGAGGATGTTGATGTGACCAACCTGGAAGATGTGTGGTGGGCTATTACCACGCGCATGCACCCAGACCGATTTGAGGTGCTCAGAGATCTCCCCGCCAACCCCCTCATCCCTTATTTGACGCCCGAAGATCGGCAACGGCACGTGACCAGTCAATGGGTGATGGAAGCGACGTTCCCCGCTGATTGGGATGCCACTTATCGGGAGGCCCATACGGTAGTAGCTGACTTTGCTCACGCCTGGTCGGAGAAGGTGCAAAGACAGGTCCTCGATCGATGGACCGAGTATGGGTATGGCGAGATTGAGGACGACTCGATGACGCGGTAAGAAGATAGGGTGGATTCCGCCAAGAACGCCAGCCCTCAACGATGAAGCGGATTATCGTTGGCATCTCGGGAAGTAGTGGGGTCATTTATGGGATCCGTCTGCTCCAGGTGCTTCAATCAGTGCCATCGGTAGAAACGCATCTGGTGA
Organism: Acidobacteriota bacterium; assembly: GCA_003696865.1. Lineage (GTDB taxonomy): Bacteria > Acidobacteriota > Blastocatellia > HR10 > J050 > J050. The sequence goes on from RFHM01000006.1 coordinate 6,858, forward strand.
TGAGTCCGGCAGCCAAGCAGACGGCGCTTCTGGAAACCGACTGGACGATTGAAGAGATCGAAGCCCTGGCCGATGTCGTCCATAAATTTAAGGATGTCGCGGCGTCGATCTCATCGGGTTCTTTTCGCACCGACGGCATGGTCGTCATCCCCTGTTCGGTGAAGACGTTGGCGGGAATCGCGCTATCGTTCAGTGAAAACCTCCTACTTCGCGCGGCGGACGTCACGTTGAAGGAGCGACGCCCCCTCGTCTTAGTGGTGCGGGAGACGCCATTACATGTGGGCCACTTGCGACTACTCGTTCAAGCGGCAGAGCTGGGCGCCGTCATCCTTCCCCCCGTACCGGCTTTTTATCATCGTCCGAAGAGACTGACTGAGATCATCGATCAGACGGTCAATCGCGTTCTCGACATGCTTCATATCGATTTACCAAAAGATCTCTTCGAGCGATGGCATGGCGCGGCGGTGCATAGAGAGCGAGCAGTTGATTCATCGGCGAAGAATCTCAGGGAATGCGTTCTTCAGTACTTACGGACGCATAACGTGATGACACTGGCGACAATTGGTCCGGAGGGACCCTGGGCAGCGGATGTATTCTATGTGAATGAGGGATTGAGCCTGTATTGGTTGTCCCATCCCGAGACGCGTCATTCTCAATATTTAGCCGCTGACCCTCGCGTGGCCGTGACTGTTCATCAGGAATACGATGATTGGCGTGCTATACAAGGTGTCCAAATGGATGGTGTGGCCGAGGCAGTAGCCCCTTTCAAGGAACGGCGTGAGCTCATGGACCTCTACGTGGCGAAATACCCCTTCATGAAAGGAGAGGGCAAACTCCATCCCGAATTGACGCGCGCCCGCGATCGAGCCTGGATCTACCGGTTCACTCCTCGGCGGGTCTACTGGATCGATAATCGAAGAGGATTAGGGAGACGAGTGGAAGTTCCGCTTTCGTCCCCATGAGACGAATGCTGGTCAACGTGAAATAACTCCGAGCCGATGGCCCATCATGTTTTACCCGGCGTCCGATCTTGACACCCATTATGGCTATTCTCAGCGGAGGGTATTATGGGGTTAGCTGCCGAACGAGTAATTGACGAGCTCGATCGGCTCATCGAGAAGTATGATTTGAGCCGACACCCGCTCTGGGTATTGGCCAATCAGGGAAAACTCACTAAAGAGCAATTTTCCCATTACATCGCTCAGCGATGGTGGTTCACGGTAGAATTTCCCGCAGTTCTCGCTGAGATCATGGCGAAGCTTCGACGAGATCTCCAGGGACGGCGACGCTTACTCCACAATCTCATGGAAGAAGATCTGGAGCCTCGTGATCATATCAGCTTATATCTCAGGTTGGCCCGGGCCTTAGGATGGACGGAAGACGCGTTGAGGGAGTTAGAGGAGATCCCTGAAGCAGTCGCTCAGCGGACGGGGTTTCTGAGTCTCATGGGTGGTTCGAGCCTGGCCGAATGTCTGGCCATCGGGTACGTCACCGAGGGGCAAACGCCAAAGTATCACTGGATACCCAAGGAAGTGATGGAAGGAGAATACGGGCTCACTCCTGAAGAGTACGAGTGGATGACGATTCACTGTGAGGTGGATACGGAACATGGTGAAAATTACAAACGAACTCTCCAAGCCTACCTGCCAGCTACGGAGCGGGAATGCCGTGAGGTTTTACGAAAGGCCGAAGAAGGACTGAAATTGATGCAATTATTCTACGATGGGTGTTATCGATATTTCATTCTCGGGCGAGGGCGGGGGATTGAGTGAATGGAGAACTTGATAGAGAGCGGTCGGACCGGGCTAGGCGAGCGGCGATGGGCATTCTTCGATAATCACCGAAGCCTCGATGTGATATGCGAAACCAGGAACGACGTTGAAGGAGATCGTCCGGCCGCGGAGAGGATCTTCTCATCGCACGAGGCCGGCTCGAATGAGGAGGAAGCTCATGGCGGAGTATCGTGTCTTCGATGCTGATGGGCATGTGATGGAGAAGGATGAGGAGTTGATCGACTATTTCGATCCTCCGTTCAAAGGGCGGCGCGAATTGTTGGTCGAGCCCTTGTTCCCCAGTCTGGATCGCATCAATCGGGTGGCTCGCAGTCTGCTCGATGCTCATTTAAA
>RFHM01000347.1 GCA_003696865.1 Acidobacteriota bacterium
ATATGGAGCGTTGAGGACGATTGCCCAGATTTTCAAGATCGTGGCCATCATCATCTTCATCGTCAGCGGCGTGGGAGCGATTCTGGCATTCGCGGCGGCTGTAGGGGGCGGTGATCTCGATGAGGATGAACAGATCCTGCTCGCCATCCTTGTGCCGGTGGGATTCCTCATCGCTCTGTTCATCTACGGCGGTGGCGAGGTCGTGAAATTATTCATCGACCTGGAAGAGAATACGCGAGCCGTGAGGAAAACCCTGGAACACGATTCATGAATTTCACAATCGCTCGTGCTTTGCCGGCATCGGGTGATCGAGGCGTAAGCGGAGAGAGGTCGAATCACCATGCCTCGTCGTACCGATCGCCCGGCCTGCGGATATTCGGTTGTTGAGGGAGTGACCGGCGAGTCGAGGCCGAACGCGAAGGATGAGCGCGAATCGCATGAGCCGATGGCTTGCGCCATATCCTCTCTTCACTTGGAGGGAACGATGAAAACAATCGGACTCACAATCCTCTTTGCCGTGATTGGCTTAGGGGTGGGTTATCTCATCTTTGGGCAAGTGCATGGTCATTACATCGATATCGAATCGCTGTTCAGTACGCCGAGTGGATTTGTAGAGAACATCGCCTATGCCGCACTGGGAGTGGGAAAAATCAGACAGCATATCCTGATTTCGGGAGTCGTTGGAGCTATTGTGGGACTGTTCCTCGGGATGATGTCGTCAAGAAAGAAGGCTCAGGCCGGTGCGTGAGTTCTGTAAGTCGATATCGGGATCATCGGTCGTCCGAGCTCGCTGTTGCTGAGCTTCCCACACGGGGAGATCGGACTTCTCCTCGTCGCGGAGAAGCTGCGCGCATTCCCTGACATACCACGAACGGTGAGACCATCGGATGACTCTATCCGATCCACCCATCCGGTGGTCCCACCGGTTGCGGCCCAACCTCGTTTTCGAGGGAGACGGTCATGACGCGCGCCGAGTCACATCGAGGGGATGAAAAGAGCCCGTCGGTCGTCCGTCGTCTATCGTCCGTCGTCTATTTTCGAAGGAGAATCTGAATTGTTGAATTGGATATGCCAGCCTGGCTCAGCGACGGTGCAGGCCTGGAGGGCGCGTGGCGACTGGAGTCCATCCAGCGTCTATCCGCCGGGGAGGGAATTATTTCGTCAGGGTGATTGGCCATCGACGGTATATCTGATCGAGGAGGGATTGATCAAACTCACTCATCTGGCCGCTGAGGGCCATCCGGTGATCGTAGGACTATACGCTCGTGGCAGCCTGCTCGGCTCGACGGCCGCTTTGCTCCAGCAAGCCCTGCTCACCACTGCCGAAACGGTGACGCCATGTCGCATCGCTCATCTGAGGGCCGCCGAGTTTCGTCGCCTCGTGCAAACCGACCCTCAGTTTTCGTTGAGTCTTCATCTATGGAACGGTCAGGGATGGCGCGCTGCCGTTCAGCAGCTCTCTCTGCTCAGGAGTTTACCGGCCGAGCGTCGGTTCATGACGTTCATTGAGGAGTTCTGGTCGATTTCTCGAACGCCCCGCTCGGCAACTCCCGTTCGATTACCGATGCCCCTCAAATGCTGGGAGCTGGCTCAGTTGATCGCCGTCACGCCGGAGTACCTCAGTCGCCTGGTCGCCCGGTTGGAGCGATATGGCCTTCTGCGCCGGGAAGGGCGCTGTTTCACCATCCTCGATCCACGCGCCTTGGAGCGCGGGTGGAGCGGGATGGCGACGGTGCGCCGTTCGAGCACGTCTCCCGATCGCTAGGCTGATCATCCCGGAGCTGGCGGAGATTACGGCGAGAAACCTGGATCAAGATTGATGGGAACCTGGATCAATGACAACGGGCGTGTTTTTTTGAGAGAATGGATACGAATGTTGCGGCTCGTAGCGTAGAAGCGAGAGGAGAAGCGGAGGGACTGTTGATGACCGAGTGACGTTGTTGCCCGCGGAGACGTCGACGAAGCGCTGACAGAGCGACCTCTCAATGATCGGATTCCAGGGGCGAGTTGACGAGTCGCCAGAAGCGATGTGGAAAGAATCTGGGGGAGGCGTCGATAGTGACAGGCAGGCCATTGCCGGGAGAAATGGGACCATTGGCCACCGTCCACCGGCTGTACATTCTCGGTTGGTCGAACGCCGAGGCGTGGAAGGAGGCCGGGCAATGGTCTCCACCCCGGCTCTATCCGGCGGGGACCGAACTTCTTCGAGAGGGCATGTGGGCCGGAGCGGTGTATTTGATCGAACAAGGTCTGGTGAAATTGAGCTGTTCGGGTCCCGATCACAGGCCATTGATTCTGGGATTATCGGCTCAGGGAGGCCTATTGGGGCCCAATTCGGCGCTGTTGCAGCAACCGCTCGCTCACACGGCCGAGGCGCTCACCGACTGTCACGCATCGCATATGACGGCGGAGCGATTCCGCTATTGGGTGAAGACGAATCCGCAATTCTCCTGGCGATTTCATCAAGTGCAGAGTTCGGAGAGGCAGCGGTTGATGATGCAACGGGTTGCGGTGAAATGTTTATCG
>RFHM01000050.1 GCA_003696865.1 Acidobacteriota bacterium
ATGGTCGTGAGTCTAAGGAGAGTGTACCTGGTCTGCCGTTCGATCGGCAACGGGGGATCGTCCCTCGGGAATGAGGAGCGTCGGGGCGCTTCTGGAACTCCTCAGCGGGTTTCGATATAATCATCTCTGATGACCACCGGGCGGATTGAGACGACCGACAATCTGGATCTCCTCCTCGCCGTCTTGCCACCTCACATTCGCATGAAGATCGAGGAGGAGGGGAAAGCCGAACAGCTCATCGAAATCATCCTCGATCTCGGGCGACCGCCGGAGATCCGTTATACCGACCATGCCGTCTATCTCGGCGATGGACCGGTGAGTCGGGAGGATATTCAATACGTCGTCAGTCGCATCGGCGCGTTCACCAAGGACAACCGAGCGGGTATCGAACGCACGCTACATCGTATTTCGGCCATTCGGAATCGATTGGGCGACGTCATTGGGTTGACCTGTCGCGTGGGCCGCGCCGTCTATGGGACGGTGGACATCGTCAGAGATGTGATCGAATCGGGAAAGAGCACGTTGCTCCTCGGACGGCCGGGCGTGGGAAAGACGACGCTGTTGCGCGAGGCGGCCCGCGTGCTCGCCGATGAGCTGGGCAAGCGCGTCATCGTCGTCGATACGTCCAACGAAATCGCCGGCGATGGAGACATCCCTCATCCGGGGATCGGGCGTGCGCGGCGGATGCAAGTGCCATCGCCCGATCAACAACACGCCGTGATGATCGAGGCCGTCGAAAACCACATGCCCGAGGTCATCGTCATCGATGAAATCGGCACCGAGGCGGAAGCGCTGGCCGCGCGCACCATCGCCGAGCGCGGCGTCCAGCTCATCGCCACCGCTCACGGCCATTCGCTGGAGAATCTCTTGTTGAATCCCACGCTCGCCGACCTGGTAGGAGGCATTCAGCCGGTGACGTTGAGCGATGAGGAGGCGCGCCGACGCGGAACGCAAAAGACGGTGCTGGAGCGAAAAGCGCCTCCCACCTTCGATGTCCTCATCGAGATTCAGAGTCGCGATCGCCTGGCCATCCATCACGATGTCGCCTCGGTGGTGGATCAACTATTGCGCGGCATTCATCCTCGGCCGGAAGTCAGAGTACGGCGCGAAGACGGGAGCGTGGAAATCACGCCCCCGGCGCGCCCGGCAGCGGCGGCGGCATCGGGCGCTCAGCCCGAGGCCGGTTCTTTTCCCGAGAAGAAGAAAGTGCTTCGCATCTATCCCTATGGAGTGACGCGACAGCGTCTGGAGCGGGCCATTCGCGAATTGCGCGTTCCCGCTTATACGACCACCGATATTGGGCAAGCCGATCTCGTGCTCACGTTGAGAGGGCACGCCAGGGGCCAGTCCAGGAAACTGAAACAGGCCGAGGAGCGCGGCATTCCCATATACGTCATCAAGAGCAATACGCTGAAGCAAATCCAGAATTTCCTCCGCGATACGTTCAGCGAGGCCGATTATATGGATGAGCGGGAGGCGGCGCTTCGAGAAGTCGAAGAAGCCATTCCCGAGGTCGTCGCCGGCCAGTATCCGGTGGAGCTTCCTCCGCATAATGCCAGCATTCGCCGGCTGCAGCATCAACTCGTCGCCCAGTATGGACTGGCCTCCGAAAGCAAAGGGCGAGAGCCATTCCGTCGTGTGGTCATTTATCCCGTCGAGCGCGGATGAGGTCTGAGGGGGGTACTGTCTCACTCACTGTTCCGCCTGTCCTCTCACCACGATGGCCAGAGGCCGCTGGCCGCCCGATGAGACGGACAGAAGGACGACCAGCACCACATATCCGGCATCATTGACGTACACGGCGGGCAGATTTTTCTCTTCTTCGGGCACGACGAGACTGAGGGGAGCGGGATGATTCGTCCCGCTGGCTTTTTTGCTTCGCTCGACGAGCTGGGCGAATTCCAGCCTGGCCTGAGGGTCCCGGTCCGCCGTCACCGGGATGAGAAGGAGAAAATCGCGATACTCGGAGACGCCCATGTGATTGCCATCATCGGGCATCAGGGCATAACGGAGCGTATACACACCTGGGCCAATGCTCTGACCGCGGAAGTCCTTCCCTCCATGGGGCAGAGAGATGACGCCCATGAACGTCGATTCGGCGAACTCGGGATAGATGACGCCGAGAGCGCCGGTCGGTTTCTGAGTGGGAACGCTCTTGGGCAACCACAGTTCGCAGAGGACCGTCCCCTTTTCATCGACGACGCGGTAACCTTCTGGAGTCAATGCCTCCTTCACCGGGGCCGGGAGAGCCGTTCCGGTGAAGGCTCCGATGCGCTCGACCCGGGGGCCGCCGCCCAGGACGGCCAATCCGAAGGCTACCGTGAGGAGACAAGCCAGAAGGCCGTGACCTTTGTTCATCATCATGTCGTGAGGTGATGCGGCGTCGTCAGACGAGCGCGACGATGCCCATCCATCGGAGGGACCGCGGCCCGGCGTGATCGTCGCGCCATCCGGTTTCACCAGGCTGGCTATGACCCTCATCGCCAGAAGGTGCCCACAAACGCGCTCCGTTTGCCGCGAGACGTCCAGGAGACGTTCAACCCCGGTCCGCGATACTGGTCCAGTTCGGCGACGGCGGGCATGGAGTTCGAGACGCGCACCAGCGGCGGGTAATAGATGATCTCGTTTCCGCAGATGTGATCCTTCTCCGTGAGTGGCCGCGTTCGAATGGCCGCCAGTTGACCTGCTCGGAGTTCGGCTTTCACCGGATGTTCGCCTTGATAGGCCACCTCCAGCCGAATGGGCGCGACCTCGATGCGGACGATATGAGCCAGCAATCGGCCGCCCATCTCCTGGG
>RFHM01000348.1 GCA_003696865.1 Acidobacteriota bacterium
AGGAAAGGAAAGGAAAGGAAAGGAAAGCGGTTGGACCGGTGGGTGGGTTTGGGGAAGACGTTCGATGAGCCACTCGTTCTATGAGATTACCCCATTCGCTATATTGTGGGAACGTTCGTCTCACTGAGATGCACCGCCAATAGGCTTTCCTTTCCATGCTATTAACGAAACCACAATCTTACCATAAACCCGCCATCCATTATGGCGACATCGCCGCCCGGGAGTCAAGCAAAATTTCCCCGGGGCGGGCCGCCGGAATTCGCCGTCGGACTGGCGGCGGACGATGCCAGTCGTTCCAGCGCTTCGACGAGTCGCTCCCAGGAGAAGCGATGTTTCACCTGACGTATGCGCTCGATGAATTGAGGAGCTCGTTCATTTCGATAGAAATCATCGACGGCCTCGGCAATGGCTCTCGGGGAACGGGGCTCGACCAGATACCCGGTCCCGCCCGGCTCGACGACCTCCACCAATCCGCCGACGCGCGTGGCCACTACGGGGACGTCCAGCGCATAGGCCAATTGAACGATGCCGCTCTGCGTGGCCGACGTATAGGGGAGGAGCAGCAGATCGGCGGCGCCGAAATAGACGCCGATCTCCTCGTTGGGAATATACCGATCGATGATCCGGACGTGCCGGTCCAATCCCAATCGATGGACGAGCGCCAGAATGTCCTTCTTCCCTTCCCAGAACTCGCCGGCCACCATCAGGGTCACATCATGCTGTTTGAGAATCAGCGGGAGACTGCGAATGGCATAAGCTAATCCTTTGTAGGGCCGGACGAAGCCGAAGAACAACAAGATCTTTCCCTCCACCCCCAGTCGTCGTCGCGCCTCGTGCCGACCTATGCGAGCGGGAACCAGAGGCTCATAAGTGGGGTGAGGCACTCTGACGATCATCGCCCCAGGCTGCCAGCGCTGCAACTGCCCGGCGTCCTCATGGGAGTGGACGAGGAAAGAGTCGCCGAGACCGAGAACCCGCCGGGTACAAAACTGCTTCAGCCGGTTCGTCTCGTGCTCCACCACGTTATGACAGATGAAGACGATCCTGGCCGCCGCTCTCCTTCGGATGCCCCTCAACACGGTGTAGAACGACGGGGCCCAGAATGAAGTCCACCAGGGAACGACGAACAGATGAGGCCGCCAATCGGACACATACCGCACCGTTCGCATCCACGTCGCCGGATTGAGCCAATCGAGCATGGGAATGGCCGAGACGGTGAGCGCCGCCCGACTGGGATCGCGATCCGTCTGGCCGGGATAGAGCCACCGGGGATACTGGCGGATGAAACCCAGGAACGTGACCTCATGGCCACGTGCGGAGAGATGTCGCGCCAGAAGCGTCATATAATGGGCGATGCCGCCACGAAACGGGTAACTCGGTCCCAGGAGGCATATTCTCATAGCCATCGCTCATCCGCACGTCATGGCGGCCATCGAGGATGATGAAGGAGAGCACTCTCGGCCGGCCGAGAGAAACGAGTGCCGATTCGTCTCACCCGCGGGATGTGCTCATCGAGCGGCCCGTCGGGCGGCTGGCTCCGCGTCTCGGTTCACCTCCGCCGCTTTGAGACGATAGAGGCTCTCCTCGGCCAGTTTCCGACTTCCGGCAATCAAATCGCTCAACAGTCCCAACACGCCGATGTGAAAGCCCAGTAGACCCAACGCCACCGCCCCGATGAGCCAGGAGACATTGCCCTCCTCACCCTGGATGAGCACGTCATAAGCATATTTCCCGCTCAATATCAATCCACCCATCAAGACCAATCCGGCCAACCGAGTGAAGAAGCGCAGCGGCGCGTACATGACGTAAATGCGAAACAAGGTCAGCATGGAGCGGAGGATGTAATCGGTGGTGCTCTTGATCAGGCGCGATTCGCGCAGAGACGCATTCGCCGTGATGGGCACTTGCGCGATGGCCAATCCTTTGCTGGACGCCTGGATGATCGACTCCAGCACGTAAGTGTAGCTGGAAATGATATTCAACCGCAGAGCGGCCTCGCGACTGTAGGCGCGAAAGCCGCAGGTGGGATCGACAATCTGGAGACCGGCCAGACGAGAGACGACCCAGCTTCCCACCCGCTGAAGAATTCTCTTGGACCAGGAGAACGGGTGGGCGGCTCCCACAGGCCTGGCGCCGATGACCAGATCGGCCCGTCCATCGAGGATGGGCGCGATCAGTCGAGGGATATCGCTCCCATTGAACGAATGGTCTCCATCGGTATTGACGATGATGTCGGCGCCCAGCCGCACACAGGCATCCAATCCGGCGCGAAAAGCGGCGGCCAATCCTCTGTGTGATTTCAACCGGATGAGGTGATCGACCCCCCAGGCGCGGGCCACCGCCGCCGTGTCATCGGTGCTCCCATCATCGATGACGAGGATCTCTACGCGGTCAACTCCGTCGATGTGACGAGGCAAATCCTCGAGCGTCAGCGGCAGCGTCGCCGCCTCATTGTAACATGGAATCTGGATGATCAGCTTCATCGTCCTCGAATAAAGTGTGACGCACGCGGGCCGCTCGCGCTACCCGGTTTTCGTCGTGATGAATGACCCCCACCCCATGCTCGCTTTACAGACACTCCCCAATAGATGGTGGCGCAAGATGCCATCTTGCGCTACATCCGCCAAAAGCCCATCCTCATCCTGGCTGTGTGACTGACCAAGTCATGAGCAACTTCTACGATGCCGACCGAGACAAGCGCGAAAAAATGATCGCAGCCCTCACTCAGGGTAAACTTTTGAGCTCCGGCCTGGGTTTGGGCAATGGCTTGCGAGGTATTTTCTCATCGCGCATCGCCGCGTGATAGACGAATGACGCCATGATCACCGACGCTTGCATCAAGTCGCTTTGGAGCGCGTGATCGTACAGGTCCATGTTCGTGTGATGGGTTCGCGTCTCGTATTCGATGGGATCCTGGATGAACTGGAAGCCCGGAAGTCCAACGGCGTCGAACGACAAGTGATCGGTCCCACCGGTATTGCGGATGGTCACCGTCGTCGCTCCCAGATCGTGAAATGGCTTCAACCAGGCCTCGAAAATGGGGCGCACGGCATCATTGCCTTGCAAATAGATTCCGCGAATCTTCCCCGTGCCGTTATCCAGGTTGAAGTACACGGAAAACGTCTCGTGTTCTGGCTTCAGTTGCATGGTGGCCGGATCGCCGAAATGCTTCTTGACGTATCCTCGCGACCCCAGCAATCCTTGCTCCTCCCCGCTCCACAGAGCGATGCGAATGGTTCGTCGAGGATGCACGCCGATGGCCTTCAGGATACGCACGGCTTCCATGGCCACGGCGCATCCGGCGGCGTTATCGGTCGTCCCCGTCCCGGCATGCCAGGAGTCCAGGTGTCCTCCCAGCATCACCACCTCGTCTTTGAGGTGCGGATCGGTGCCGGGGATCTCGGCGATGACGTTGTAACCGGTGGGATCATCCTCGTAGAACTGCGTCTTCACATCGATGCGGAGTTTGACGGGGATCTTCTTCTCCAGCAATCGAGCGAGACGACCGTAGTGCTCGCTGGCCACGACCAATGTGGGGACGCCCGGCTGGCCATCGAGCTTATAGTCGCCCCCGCTCCCGACGAAGATCGTCCCATGGGCGCCGCGACTCGGCTCGAGCACGACGGCCACGCCCTCATCGCGGAAGAAAGCGCGAACCTTTTGGCGCCAGGCGCGCCGTGCCCGATAAGCCTTCAACCGCTCAATCCAGCGTCCCCGTCGTCCCGGCTCCGGCGCTCGCGCCAGGCGCGACAGGTCATCCTCATCGTACCGGCGCGCATCGGCGTCGAAATGGGGACGGACGTTGCGCGGCGCGCCGGCCATCACGATGGCGCCACGAAGTTTCCCTTTGTACTTCTGGAAATCGGCTTCCGATTCGATCTTCACCATGACCGGCGTTCCCGTCACCGGACCATCGGTTCCCCGCGTCCACGCCTTGGGAAAAGCAATGAGCGGCTGATATTGAGGTTCGAGCATCTCGGCCGAGAATCGTTCCACCGACCAACCACGGCCGAATTGACCCCACGGCTCCAGGTGGGCATTCACCAGTCCCCACTCGGTCAGCCGCTTCTGCGCCCACTCGCTGGCCGCCTTGAGATTGGGCGAACCGGTCAGTCGCGGTCCATAGACGTCGGTGAGATAAAAGAGCGTGTCCATCACCTGGGAATGTTCGAAGCCTTCGGCCTTGATGCGGGAGATAATACTGAGATCGACTGGCTCCTGCGCCTGAACGATCCACGTCAGGGCGAGAATGATGAACAGGGCCAGATTCAACCGTCGTTTCATCGTCTACCTCCTTCGCCTCAGTTTGACATCATGCCAGGGCGATGAGAATGAGAACACATCCGGATGTTCCTCACTTTCCCACGGCCAACAGGCAATGATGCGGCCACTCGACCGGTGAGGATGGCGTCCCCGCCGCCAGAACGGACGAGCGGACACCACGCCCACCGCCACAGTCTGCGTCGACCTGGCCGATCCATTATCGTCAGGGATCGAGCGAGTGGCGGGCACGAGGTTCGCCATCGCGCGCGGCACCGCCCAGCGCCTTCTTCCCTTCCGGAGGAGGACGGGGCACGACGCCACCGCGATACATCGACGCTCGTCTCTCTCTGGGAGTGGCACAGGGAGGAAAGGTAGCCAACCCGCTTCTAAAACTCAAGTCGAACGCCGGCGATGAATGATGCGAAGACAGGAGATCAGTATGCGAGCCGACAGCTCACACTGTTGTGGCAGAGCCAACCGGCGGCGGGAGCGGCGAGCCCCAGCCGCCGGCCGGCTCCAGAGTCGTCAGAGATCAGAACTCGTACCGCAAAGCGAACTGCATGATGCGCGGCTGCGTCAGCGTTCCGTTATAGCGACCGAACGTCGTCGTGATGTCGGGGAACGCCGTCAGATCATTGACATTGAACCGGACGGAATTGGTCACGTTGAACACTTCCCAGCGGAACTGCAGGCGGTGCGTCTCGGTGATGGGGAACGACTTCATCAGCCCCATGTCGATGCTGAAGTAGCCATCGCCCCGGAGCAGATTGCGAATGCCCGACTCGCCCGGACGCTGGAAGCGGAAGTGCTTCAACGCTTCCGAGGGATTGGGGAAGACGTTCGGCCAATCGCCTTTGGTCGTCTTCGTCTCCGGCAATGTCTGACCTTCTTTGATCATCGTGTTCCCCTGCAGGTTCCAGTTGGTCGCCCAGCAGGAGCGGCAGTTGATGATGTTGAACGGGAAGCCACTCGTCCACCGGAAGATGCCCGTCGTCTGCCACCCGCCGATGAGCTGATTGAGCCATCCGGAGACATTACCGCCGAGCGGTTTGCCGCGCCCGAACGGCAGCTCGATCACCCAGTTGGCGTTGATCTGGTGACGGACATCGAAATCGGAGAACGAGTACTGCTGCCGCGGATTCCAGGTGTTGATGATGAAGTCGCTGTATCCACCGGCGAAGAATGTGCCGAAGCCTCCACCGCGCTCTGTCCCCGAAGTCAGATCGAGCGATTTGGACAGCGTGTAGTTGAAATCGAACGTCACGCCCTGACTGAATCGCTTGCGCAGACTGAGCTGGAAGGCGTGGTACTCGGAGAATCCGATGGTGCTCTGCGCGGCCAGCGAGGAGTACTGGTCGTTCCAGTAAGCGAACGGCGTCCCTTCCGGATTATCGGGCGTGCCGTAGGCGCAGGCGGGGAAGCAGAACAGATCCATGATGAACAGCGCGGTGATGTAATCCGGAGCATTATCGCGATACAGCTCGTAGATCTCCTGGGTGCTGGTCAGGCCGCGCCCGCCGCGCATTCCGGCGGTGGGGAAGATGTTCTCCCAATAGGGAATGGGCGGGACGTCGCTGGTGGGAACGCCGGCCTCGATCATCTTGACCAGCATCTGAGCCGCGGTGAAGTAATCCATGCCCGACTTGGGGTCGACGAGATTCATCGGCATGGCCAGGTCTCGACGGGTGAGCAGATTGCGGCCGCGACGCCCGACATAAGCCAGCTCGATGCTCATGTTCCACGGCAGCTCGCGCCCGATGACGAAGTTGAACATATGGGCATAGGGCGTGACGATGGTATCGTCGATGCTGGTGGTGATGGCGAACAGCCCGAAGGGCGGCGTCTGCGGGAATCCGCCCGGTGGCGCTGGCGGCTGGAAGGGCGTCCCATCGTTGGCCACTCGCGGAATATCGAATACTCCGGTGAATCGCGGCCCGTTAGCTTCGGTGATCGTCCCCCAGGGCGTGGTCAAGCTGGTGGCCAATCCGAACGATCCGAACTGATCGAACGTGGTGGCCAAGGCATGCCCGATGCGATCGTACACCAGGCCATACCCGAAGCGGAACACGGTACGGCCTCGACCGAACAATCGCGGCAAGAGGTGACGTGGCGACCAGGCGACCGAAATGCGGGGCGCCCAGTTGTTGTAGTCCTTCTCGTAGAATCCGGGCTTGCCGTTGGCCGGGCCGGCCAGATCGAAGCTGATGCGCGGGAGCTCATACGAGGGGATGCCCCGCTCCATGCTGGCCCGACGGAGCTCGAGCCACTCGCCGAAGCTCGGCGTCGGTCTCACCTGCAGACCATTGGTCTCCCACGGGGGCGTGTAGTACTGATAACGGACGCCGAACGTGATGGTGAGACTGGGCGTGGCCTGCCACTTATCCTGAGCGTAGAACTCGTATTCGTTGGTGGCGTACTTTCGGCGAATGACCGCCCCTTCGGGGAGGACATTCCCTTCGCGGTCGTAGTTATACCGCGCCGTGAACTGACTGAGGATGCCGAGCAGCAACGTCGGATAGGAGTCGGCCCAACTGGCGAAGAAGCCGGGATCCACCGCCGGGAGCGTCTCACATCCGGGCTGCGAGCATCGCGGATGCCCCGGCGCCGTCCATCGACCTACGCCCAACAACCAGGACCCATTGGCGATGACCGTGTGGAACGAATTCTGCGTGGAGAATCGAGGAATGCGAGTGAACCGAATGTTGGTGCCGAACTGCAGCGTATGCGAGCCGCGAATCCAGGAGACGTCATCGACCAGATTGTGCGTCTTGGCAATGCGCCCACTGGAGCGCGTCGTCGCCGGAATGTTATCCAGGAACCGGAACGTCGCCTGCGTTCGCTGCTGCAAGCCCGCCGTCTCCGTGCTCAGTCGCGTCAGTCCCCAACGGAAGGAATTCACGATATTCGACTTGATGGTCGCGTCATACCCGAGGGCGAATCCTTTGGGGTTGGTCAACGTCAGGCTGTTCGGCGGTTCCCCGGGGAACTGGGGCGAATCCCGCTCGGTATCGTCCTGGAAGTTCCCGCGGAAGAAGACTCGATGGGCGGCTTTCAGATCGATGTTGAAGTCGCTGCGCAGGATGAACGTGTTGAACTGATCTTTGATCGGCGCGGCGAAGCGATAACCGACGATATTCAATCCATCGCGACCGGGATCGTTGGGCTCGGGGAACTGCTGGAAGTAGGCCAATGCCGCCGGATTCGGTCCGATGCCCAGTGGATCGAGGGACGCCGCCTCTTCCGGCGTCAGC